>JAILOD010000087.1 GCA_024691015.1 Lachnospiraceae bacterium | reverse complement strand
CATCGATAGCAGAAAATTTGGTTACAATGCAACCAGGGTGACTGCTGCGACCTGAAGCGTTGCATAGAATCTTGATAAATGAGAGGGAAGGCAACCGGCTTCCGTGGTTAAAGAGAGGTGGGTTGCGTGATCAAGTTAAATCGTCGCTATCACGCAACCTGTACATTTGTGGAACAAAGATACGTTGCATAGCCAGTCTAAAATCAGAAAATAAAGCAACCACTCTCCCTGCTACTGCCAAGTGCGTTGCATCTCTGGATAAAAACTTGATTGTGAAGCAACCGGGGTAGCTGCCACAATCAAGTGCGTTGCATCGATAGCAGAAAATTTGGTTACAATGCAACCAGGGTGACTGCTGCGACTTGAAGCGTTGCATAGCAATTTGATAAATGAAAGGGAAGGCAACCGGCTTCCGTGGTTAAAGAGAGGTGGGTTGCGTGATCAAGTTAAATCGTAGCTATCAAGCAACCTGTACATTTGTGGAAGAAAGATACGTTGCATAGCCAGTCTAAAATCAGAAAACAAAGCAACCTCTACCCCGGCTACGGCCAAGTACGTTGCATCTTCGGGTAAAAACTTGATTGTGAAGCAACCCGGGTAGCTGCTACGCTCCAGCGCGTTGCCTCAAAAGAGAAAAATTTGGTTGGAATGCAACCAGGGTGACCGCTGTAACTTGAAGCGTTGTATAGCAATTCAATATCTAAAATCGAAATCAACCTGCCTCTGTTGATATTCCTTTTTGGATATCCGTATCAATCCAGCAAAATTTAGTATTGACAAATTATATTTTATCCAATATAATTGCATTTGAAAACAGATCTATCCATACAAAACTATGATTCAAATAAACATACAGGAGGAAACAAATGAGCAGCTTTTATGATTATTCCGTACCGGATCCCAAGGGAAACGACATACAAATGGCAGACTTCAAGGGCAAGGTAGTACTTGTGGTAAACACCGCAACAGGATGTGGATTCACTCCACACTATAAAGACATCGAAGACATATATGAAAAATTCCACGAAAAAGGGCTTGAGATCGTAGACGTCCCCTGCAACCAGTTTAAAGGACAGACACCCGGAACAGACGAAGAGATCCATGAATTCTGCACACTCCATTACAACACCCGGTTCCCTCAGATGAAAAAATCCGATGTAAACGGAGAAAACGCTCTCCCGCTCTTCACTTACTTAAAGAGCCAGAAGGGCTTCGAGGGCTTTGGCAAAGGCCCCAAGGCACTTATGATGGCCGGGCTTTTAAAAACCATCGACAAGGATTACAAAAATAATCCGGAAATAAAATGGAACTTCACAAAATTTGTTATAGACCGCGACGGCAACGTGGTCGCAAGATTTGAGCCAACCGCTGACATGAAGGAAGTTGCTTCCTGCGTCGAAAGTTTGATATAATACTGACATGAGTAAAAAAACAGAAACCAAAACAGATGAATACGCAGCCCTCCGTTTGGAGAACCAGTTATGCTTCCCGCTTTACGCCTGTTCCAGGGAAATAGTAAAGAAATATACTCCCTTCCTGAAACCCTTAAAACTCACTTACACGCAGTATCTCGTGATGATGGTATTGTGGGTAAACAAATTTATAACCGTAGGAGAACTTGGTAATAAATTATATCTGGACACGGGCACACTAACTCCAATGCTTAAGAAAATGCAGGACGAGGGCTTCATCGACAGAACAAGAAGTGCCGATGACGAGCGCGTGGTTATCATCAGCATCACAAAAAAGGGCATGGCTTTGCGCGAAAAATGTAAGGATATTCCAAAAGAGATCGGCGGTTGTGTAAAGCTTTCACCTGAAGACGCGCAAGCCCTTTATAAAACCTTATATCAGATGATCGACGGATTCAATTAAAAAGAGGGCCATACGGCCCTTTTTTTATTATTGTTTTTTTATCCTCTGTCTGACTATCTCATAAGCCAGAACACCTGCTGCAACGGAAGCATTCAGAGAATCGATGTCTCCCTTCATTGGAATTGACGCTATAAAATCACACTTATCCTTAACAAGCCGCCCGACGCCCTCTCCTTCCGAGCCGATGACCACGCCGATCGGCCCCGTCAGATTGAGGTCATACATAATACTCCCGTCCATATCGGCACAGACAAACCACATTCCTTCTTTCTTAAGCTCTTCTATTGTCTTTGAAATATTGGTGACTTTTGCGACCGGTGTGTAATTCAAGGCACCTGCGGAAGCCTTCGCTACGGTAGCCGTAAGCCCCACAGCCCTGTTCTTCGGAATGATGACTCCGTGTGCTCCTGCAAGGTTTGCCGTACGGATTATGGCTCCGAGATTATGCGGGTCCTCGATGTTATCCAGCAGAAAAACAAACGGGTCCTCGTTTTTAGCCCTTGCGGCATCTAAGATATCATCCACGGAAGCATATTCATAAGCCGCCATATAAGCTATGACGCCCTGATGCTTACCCGACTCGGAAAGCTGATCAAGACGAACCTTTGAGACAAAATCGATCCGGACATTATGCTTTTTTGCTTCTCTTTTAATGGTCTGTATAGGCCCGTCTCCGGCACCGTCCAGAATAAACAGCCGGTCAATGGTCTTTCCCGAACGAAACGCCTCAATAACTTCGTTTCTGCCCTCTATGGTAAACTCTTCATATCTGCTCATAATTTAACCTTTTTTCTTTCATCCGTATATTTAACCGCAAGCTTCATAAGCTCATCCACCCGGCTATGCTCTTCCTTAAGATAAAGCCAGCCTATAAGCGCCTCAACACCCGTGGCCTTATGATAATCCGCCTGTGACGCATTCTTCGCACTGGTGGCAGTATGGGCGTTTTTCCCACGCTTATAAATGTCCAGTTCCTCCTCACTTAAAACCTCATCCTCTAAAAACCTGTCCGCAACATAAGCCTGAGCCGATGCACTGACATAAGCGCTGGTTCTCGCATGAAGCTTTTTGGGGGAAGTATTTGCAAAAATCACAACCTTTTCCCTTATATAGAGGCTGTAGACCGCGTCTCCGAGAAAGGCGAATGTCACCGGGGAATAAGTCTTTATCAGCTTCTCTTCCATTTTACTCCCGCCCTTGTATCCTCAAGGATTATGCCCTTTGCCTTAAGCTCGTCTCTTATCTCGTCGGCACGTGCAAAATTCTTATCCTTTCTGGCCTGATTTCTCTCTTCTATCAGCTTTTCTATATCGCTGTCCAAAAGCTCCTCTTCTTTTTCAATCTTAAGCCCGAGGATATCAGTTAACATAACAAGTTCATCCTTAAGCTTAACCATAAAATCCTTCGAGCTGTTCTCTCCGGTATTTGTGTTGATAAATTTAACCAGTTCAAAGACCACAGTGATCGCATCTGCCGTATTAAGATCGTCATCCATTACGGAATCAAACTTCTCTGTAAAGCCCTCTATCTCCGGAATTAAAGCCTTCTCATCATCAGTCATATCTGAGGATTTTGCATTCGAGATCAAAAAGTCAAGCGACTCTGCCGCTGTCTGTATCCTCTGCAACGAGGTCTTTGCGGCCTCCATCAGCTCATCCGAAAAATTGAGAGGTGAACGGTAATGTGCGGTTAACATAAAAAATCTCAAAACCTGAAGATCATATTTCTGAGCGATATCCCTAACTGTAAAGAAATTGCCCTTTGACTTACTCATCTTCTCGTTATTGATGTTAAGGAACCCGTTGTGCATCCAGTAATTCGCAAAAGGCTTTCCGTTTGTAGCCTCACTCTGTGCGATCTCATTCTCGTGATGCGGGAAGATAAGATCCTCTCCGCCTGCGTGGATATCGATGGTCTCGCCAAGATATTTCTTACTCATAACCGAGCACTCAATATGCCATCCGGGCCTTCCCTCACACCAGGGGCTCTCCCAATAGGGTTCCCCCTCCTTTTTAGGCTTCCAGAGTACGAAATCGAGAGAATCCTCTTTTCCGTCAGCTCCTGCCACCTTAAGTTCACGCCCGAAACCGGTGCCCAGGTCATCCAGCTTTTTATGCGAAAGCTTTCCGTATTCCTTGAATTTACGGGCTCTGAAATATACCGTTCCGTCAGGAACCTCGTAAGCATAGCCTTTCTCGATAAGTGTGCTGATCATATCGATCATCCCGTCGATCTCTTCCGTTGCCTTCGGATGAGTGCTCGCAGGCATAACGTTCATACCCTCCATGTCCTTTTTACATTCTTTGATATATCTTTCCGATATCTCATGAGGGTCCACGCCCTCTTCGTTAGCCTTTTTGATTATCTTGTCATCCACGTCTGTGAAGTTAGAAACGTAATTTACGTCATATCCTTTGTGGGCCATATATCTGCGGAAGGTGTCAAAGATGATCATCGGACGTGCATTTCCGATATGGATCAGATTATACACGGTGGGCCCGCATACATACATCGACAGCTTGCCCTCTTCTATAGGCTTAAAGTCTTCCTTCATTCTGGATAAGGTATTGAATATTTTCATGAGTTTACATCCCCCTTTTTATCGTCTTCCCTGTCACAAACCTGACATTTTATTCGTTTTAATTCTCTTATCTGCTGCTCTAATTCAATAATATGATTGGTGATCTGCGCATCTGCGTATTTAAGATTGCAGATATCATCATCAATGGGATCCGGCAGATCGGTCTGATTAAGCTCTTTACTGGGAATATAGTCCGGATTGGTATTTTTTACAACCCTTCCGGGAACTCCCACGACCGTTGAATACGGCGGAACCTCACTTAAAACAACACTCCCGGCTCCTATCTTTGAATTGGCTCCGATCGTAAATGAACCCAGCACCTTCGCACCCGTGGATATCATAACATTATCCTCTATGGTAGGATGACGCTTCCCGTGCTCTTTACCCGTACCACCAAGCGTAACGCCCTGATACAGTGTAACATTATTTCCGATTATTGTGGTTTCACCGATTATAACACCTGCCCCATGGTCAATGAAAAACCCGCTTCCGATCTTTGCTCCGGGATGAATTTCAATACCCGTGCGGCGTACAGCGTGCTGCGAGAGAACCCTCGCCCAGAAAAAATGGCCGTTCATATACAGCTTATGGGCCTTCCTGTACCAGTAGATAGCCCAAAAGCTTGAATACAACAGCACTTCAAGATTTGAATGTATGGCAGGATCTCTTTCGCGAATGATCTTCACCTGCTCTTTATAAAAATCAAAAAAGTTCATATTTATCCTTTCGTATTATGCCCGCCTGAGATTTACACAGCAGTAACGAAGGCCGATATAAATTATTCTTCAGCCTTTTTTATACAACCGCTGCAGCTCATACATCGAGCTTCGGCATCAAATGCATTATACGAAAATTCTTCAGGTCCTGAAAGAGAGCAGATCGCCTGAGAAGAAATACCTCTTCCCTCTCCGGTAAAGCCCATTCCCTCTTCCGTTGTTGCTTTTATATTTATCTGATCCACATCTATTCCCAGTACTTCGGCGATGTTCTTTTCCATTTCATCAATGTAAGGTCTCATTTTGGGCTTCTGTGCGATTATGGTCGCATCGATATTTACTACAAAGAGCATTTTTTCATCCAGAATAAGCGCTACACGCCTCAAAAGCTCCAATGATGAAATATCCTTAAACTCACCGTCGGTATCGGGAAAATGCTTTCCTATATCGCCTTCTCCAGCCGCACCCAAAAGAGCATCCATTATGGCGTGGGTTAATACATCCGCATCCGAATGACCCAGAAGTCCTTTTTCATAAGGGATCTTCACCCCGCCAATTATAAGATCACGTCCCTCTGTTAAAGCGTGAACGTCATATCCCATTCCAACTCTCATTTATTCTTCCTCAGCTTCAGCGGAATTGTCAGATGTACTTTCTTCCGCCCTGTTCATATTTTTCTGCATATCAAGCTTCACTTTAAGAATACGTGTCAATGCATCTTCTATTCTTTCGTTGTCGATCTCTCCGGCCTCATAGGCATTAAGAACCGCCGTAAATGCTTCTTCGAAATCATCGGGCATAAGGATCATATCAACGCCCGCCTTTATTGCCTTCACACAGGCTTCGCCCGATGTGTAATTGTCCTTTATAGATGCAGCATTTAAAGCGTCCGTGATCACTATGCCTTCATAGCCGCATTCCTCTTTAAGATAGGAATTTATAAGGTCCGGCTGCATACATACAGGAGTATTTGCTTCGCCGACGCCCTCTATTATAACATTTCCTGCCATTATCAGCGGAATTTTTTCGGAAATTGCCGCTTCATAGGGCTTCATATCGGTAGATTTTATATCCTCAAGAGGTGTATTTACAGACACCGTATTTGTATCGGTATTTGCACCTGCCCTGCCGTATGCAGGAAAATGCTTAAAGCAGGAAAGTACTCCGTTATCCATTAAGCCCTTCGCATAGCTTGTACTCATTTTTGCAACCGTATCAGCGTCGGTACCGAAGGATCTGTTTCCGATATCCGAGTCCTCATTTTCCTTAACATCCGCAACCGGTGCAAAATCCAGATTGAAACCGAGTTCGTTTAAATATTTCCCGATGATGGCACCGCCCTCATAGGCTGCGTTTTCATCGCCGTCTTTTGCAAGCTCTTCTGCACAAGCAACTGAAGTAACACTGAAGGCCGGATTTGAAGACACTCTTGTGATGTCACCGCCTTCTTCATCAACACCCAGAAATATTGGAAGAGAATTCACAGACAATGCGATGTTCTGCATATTGGTAAGCATTTCAGCAGTCTGTGTCGGATCCACTATGTTTTTACCGAAATATACAATGCCTCCGACCTGCCTTTTTTCAAAAGACTCCTTCGTGGCATTCCCCGCAGCCGTAGCCACATCAACACCGGTTAATGCTTCCGGTGTAACCATAAACAGCTGTGCTATCTTCTGCTCATTGTTCATAACACTTATGGCCGCACTGACTTCCGGATCCTCCATCGGCACAATATCCTCGGAAATAACCTCTTCAGCCTGAGACAATATTTCTTCCACGTCCAATTCTTCTTCCTCCGGCTCAGTATCGAGCTGCTTGGCCATTTCCTGCTCGAAGGTCTCAACCTCTT
>JAILOD010000085.1 GCA_024691015.1 Lachnospiraceae bacterium | reverse complement strand
AAAGATCCTTTTAAGTGACAGGATCGGAAATCAGAGAAGTTATGAGTACAGTATTGAAAAAAGCGATACAAGGGTTCCGGATATAAAGCTTTCCGGAGTGGAGAATTTTAAAACCTATTCGGAACCGGTAAAAGCCGAAATAGAAATAAGCGACGAGGACAGCGGAATAAAGAAGGCATTTATCAATGTAACAAAAAGAGATCAGAACGGAAATGAGATATCTAACCGCCTTTATAACAATTCGTCCATTACTTTTAACGAAGACGGTAATTATATTATTGAAATCGGGGCGGAAGATAAAGAGGGGAATGTAAGGCGGGTAAAGCGGATGTTTACCGTGGACCTTTCGGCACCAGAAATAGAACCTTTGGATTCGTTTAATAAAAAGGTTCTTTCATCCTTTGCCATCGAAGGAAACATAAAGAAGCTTATAAACGATTATTCCTATGTCAATGTGGATATGCTCTTAAACGGCAGCGATTATGACGGAAGTGAGGTGAGTACACCCGGGAAATATGTTCTTAAGCTCACGGCTACTGATGAAGCGGGCAGGAGTTCTTCAAGAAAAGCAGAATTTATAATAAGCGGTAACGAAGTTGGTAAAACTGAGGATATGAATCTTGTACCGGATGGGATCATAAAAAAACAGGAAGACCTGAAACAAAAGCAGATCATTAAAAAATCCGGTACGGGAGAAACTATAGTTCCGAAGAACATTGTAAAATCCGTAAAAATGAATGAACCTTCAGGGGAAAGCGGTACAATGACGGTATCCCAAAAGGATATTTCAACAAAGACGATTTCAAAGAACGGACCGGGAAATAAGGATGACGGTGAGAAAAAAAGCTTTGATCTGTTAGACGAAATATTCGGATTTTTTGACAGTTTTCTTTTCTGACGTTAACTAAAATAGCCGATTACAACCGGGTCATATAATATCCGTAAGAGGAATACAGGACTTTGCATTATTGTAATTAACGATCATACTATGCTATTATATTGAAAAATATAAAAGTAAAAGAGGATCATATGAGTATAATTTACGGTGCGCTTGGGGTGTGCCTTAATATTTGTTACAACCTGGTAAAGAATTACGGATGGGCCATTGTTCTGTTCACCTTGTTAAGTAAGATCGTTCTGCTTCCTGTTTCTATATGGGTACAGAAGAATTCCATTAAAATGGTCAGAATGCAGCCGGAGATCAACCGTATCAAGATAAAATATTTCGGCGATAAGGATACCATTGATGATAAGCTTTCGGCTATATATAAAAGGGAGAAATACAATCCTTTTGCATCCATAATCCCGCTTACGATACAGATAGTTCTTCTGATCGGGCTGGTAGCAGTAATAAGAGATGCGGATAAATACATTCACGTTCAAAACGGTGTCCTGGACAAGGTTTTTCTCGGACTGGATCTTTCCGTGATACCGGCCGAAACCCTCGGGATTTCAATCATCGTTCCATTAATTGCCGGTTTTTCGGCGTTTCTTTTAAGTCTGGCACAAAACACCAATAATGTACTTCAGGCAGAACAATCAAATGTAAGCAAGTACGGAATGATGGCCTTTTCCGTATGCCTTTCCCTGTTTCTCGGCTTCTATGTTCCGGCCGGAGTTGCGCTGTACTGGATCTGCTCTAATCTTTTCGCAATACTACAGCAGTATCTTCTGAACTTTATGATCAATCCGAAAAAATATGTTGATTTTGAGGAACTGGAAAAGACCAGGGAAGAACTGAAAAAATACGGAAACATAGATGGTAAAAAGAAGATAAGCAGAGAAGATAAGAAGAGAGAAAGGGCTGACTACAAGAGGTTTTTCTCGGTGTTAAACAAGCATCTTGTCTTCTATTCGGAAAGCAGCGGCTTTTATAAATATTTTGCCGGTTTTATCGATTATATTTTAAAGAACAGTAAACTGACCATCCACTATATTACAAGCGATCCGAACGATAATATATTTAAGATCGCTCAGAAGGAAAGCAGGATCCGTGCGTATTATATCGGAGAAACAAGGCTTATTACCCTGATGATGAAAATCGAGGCCGATATGGTGGTCATGACCATGCCTGATCTTCAGAATTTCCATATAAAAAGAAGCTATATTAAAAAGGATATAGAATACCTCTATGTCCCCCACGATATGAACAGCCATAATCTGTTGATGAGAAAGGGCTGCGAGGACCATTATGACAGTGTATTCTGTACCGGAAAGCATCAGGTTGAGGAGCTTAGAAAATCAGAGGAATTATATGGTACAAAGCCCAAGAAGCTGATAGAGTGCGGCTATGTCCTTCTGGATGATATGGTTGAAAACTATAAAAAGATGGATAAGACACCACATGATAAAAAACAGATCCTGATATCACCTTCCTGGCAGGTTGATAATATTGTCGATAACTGTCTGGGAGATATTCTGGAGGCACTGCAGGGACATGGTTATAAGATAACCGTGAGGCCTCATCCCCAGCAGGTTAAAAACGAACCTGAGAAGATGGAGAGCCTGAAAAAGCGTTTTGAGGATGATCCCGATATCGAGATCCAAACAGATTTCTCTTCGAATTCAACGGTATTTGAGGCTGATGCAATGATAACCGACTGGTCCGGGATCGCACTCGAATACGCCTATACCACTTATAATCCTGTTTTGTTCGTTAACACACCCATGAAGGTCATGCATCCGGATTCTAAAGAGCCTGGTATCGAGCCTCTAAACATCTGGATTCATGA
>JAILOD010000052.1 GCA_024691015.1 Lachnospiraceae bacterium | reverse complement strand
ATACTTGAAAACGGGAGAAAGAAGTCCCTGGGTGATATGCATACCAGCATGATCTTTTACGGAAACCCGGGAACGGGAAAGACAACCTGTGCGCAGCTTTTGGCCGGAATTATGGCTGATAAGGGTGTCAGCAATTCATCTTTTACAATGGCGAGCCGTGCGGATATTATCGGAAAATATGTTGGACATACGGCAGCTAAGGTAGCTGCACTTTTTGAAAAGGCCAGGGGAGGGATACTGTTTGTAGATGAAGCCGGATTTTTCCTGAACGAGGGAAGCGGAGGCTTTCTGCAGGAGGCTGTAAAAGAGTTTGTGCGATTTATGGAGTTGTATCCCGATGTCACGGTAATCTTTGCGATGTATGAAAAGGAAGCTGCTTCGTTTATGAAGCTGGATGAAGGAATAACCTCCCGTATTTCCAGAATGGTCGCATTTGAAGATTTTTCGGAGAAAGAGCTTAAGGATATCTTCATTCATATGCTGAAGGAAAAGGAATATTCGATAAACAGACCGGCAGTCGAAGCGGCAATGGATTATATAAATAGTCTTAAGAATAAAAAAAGCTTTGGAAATGCAAGAGACGTACGTAAGCTGGTGGAGTCCGTTGTTATCACTCACGCGGTAAGGATCCATTCAACTGACAAGAGTATTTGCGATTCCGTCAAAGATTCGATAAACTCCGAAGATGTAAAGAACGGTATTGAACGGCTGAAGAATATACCGGACAACAGAAAAAAATTCGGATTTGAGTATTCACAGAAGGCTGCTGTTCTGCCTTTGTATTGATATTATAATACTAAGAAGTGACAAGGGATTGAATCTGAAAAAAGCGGTGAATCTCTTCGTAACAGAGAGCTTCACCGCTGTTATGCATTAATTTACGTTTAAAAGTGATATGGTGTCTTAAATGTAATATTGCAGTTGTTGCAAAACCAGAGACCGGCACCGGGAGCAACGGATTCAATATAGTCTCCACCACGGGCTTCGCAGATGGGACAACTGCCATCCTTTGACAGCGGAAAGTCTTCCGTCCAATTGCGGGTTCCGCCTGAAACCTGATCGAGTTCTTCACGTGTTATTTTCTTCATGTTTTTCTCCTTTTCTTTTATGAACTAAAGCTAATCTCTGTTAGTTGGTTGTCTTTTATTTTAAAGGTTATTGGTAATCCGCTGTTTCCCTGAAGGAACTCATTTATAAATTCAATCTGTTCGGCAACTGGAGATTCCTCTTTTTCTTCCGTATAGATAACGCATTTACAGTTATCGGATGTAGGAAGAACGTATGTCTTTTCCTCATAATCAAGAACGGGATTCCAGTCATCGTCATAATGATACAGAGCAGTCTCTATAGTAACTGTGGATCCGTCTTCGGAGATATCTCCGATATAGGTTTCATCGGTTATGTATTCTCCGTCTGCGATATCCGCATCCTCTCCGGCATCACCGCTTCCTGATCCACCTTTACCTGCCTGCCTGTACAGTGTTCCATTGTCAAGATTGCTTATAACATCAGGTGCATCGATCGTGATATCAG
This sequence comes from Lachnospiraceae bacterium, assembly GCA_024691015.1. Classification (GTDB taxonomy): domain Bacteria; phylum Bacillota; class Clostridia; order Lachnospirales; family Lachnospiraceae; genus NK4A144. The sequence continues at coordinate 7,018 of JAILOD010000052.1, read as the reverse complement.
CTTCATCTCCGGCAAGGTCCATTTCAACGGTGTAAACAAAGCCTTCAACCGGTTTCCAGCCTTCGCCTGCTTCGTCGGTCTGGCAGTCATCGAAGGTGATGGTTACGTGATCTCCGTCAGCTGTATATGTTCCCGTATCCTTGTTTCGCCATCCTGTGCAGGTAGCCTTTCCGTCATCTGTAAGTTCAATAACATAGCTCATTGCCCAATTGGATTCTTCATCATAGCCATCGGTATACCATTTTCCTACAGGACTCATATCTTCATAGGATGAATCCATATCAATGCTTTCGTCTATGGCTTCTGAAAGGTCTTCTTCAGGCAGATATTCCTCTTCTTCATAATATTCTTCTTCTGCAGGTTCCTGTTTTTCTTGCACTTCATCTTTTGCCGCCTCAGGTGCCAGTGCTTCCTGTGCAGGAGCATTCTGACATGCTGTCAAAGCAAATAGGCAAAGCGTGGCGGTTAAAACGGTGATTAGTTGTTTGAGCTTCATTTTTTTCATGTAATATCCCCCTTGTGTTGAATCATACAGATTATGCATAAATATATCTGTATATTTATACGTAGTATTGCATAAACCGGTACAAAAAATTTTGTTACAATTCAGTGACCTGTCAGACCACTGAATTGCAACGCACTTTGCACATGAAAAATCGCCTTCGGCGATGGGCAAAGTGTCGTCTGACGAGTGTATAGGCCCGTAGCCACGCAGTTGTGTGTGCAACTCGGGACTGAACAGTAACAAAATTTTATACTTATAGTTTATTGACCGTTTATGTAATCTTTAATAAGATTAAATCATTACCACCCATGGTAAAGTCAAGAGGAAGAAGCTTTTTGTGTCATATAACGGAAGAGAGAGTTTTATACAGTCGGTTTATAAAGTTAAGAGGGTGTGAACGATATGAAAAAAACCAATAAGGAAAAAACGATGGGACTTTATATGCAGATATGGATTCTTTATGTTTTAAGAACCGGTTCCGATAAGGACCATCCATTGTCCATAAAGGAGATTGCAGAGCGCATAACAAGTATGACGGGCTTGGGTAATAAAAGCATGCAGGAAGGAAACGATAACCCGGTAAAAAAGACCGTTCAAAGACGATTGGAGGAAATGGTTGCCTTCGGGTATATGTACGGGACCAATCAACAGTGTTCGGAAGCTTACTACAAGGTTTTGGGCGGACGGGTTATTGAGATCGAGGGTGTTCCGAAAAAATATTATTTTGAACCTATAATGGAGAGCGGGGATGTATCAATGATATGTGCTGCCATAGAAAGCAATCACTATCTGTCTCCGGAGGAAACAGAATACCTTATAGGCAGAGAAAGCGTAGCCTTAAGTTATAAAGAGGATGAGCTGTTCCTTCCATATTACAGAAACAGGAAAAAGGAGATAAGGCTTATTGACAGACCAAAGGAAAAAGACGAAAAGTATATACTTCCTTCAAAGGCATCGGTAACCTTAAATAAAATCGCAAAGATAAGATTCGCTTTAAAGGAACAGCTGCAGATCGCTGTTATGCCCGGAACATATATTGCAAAGAAAGGTAAAACCCTCTTTGTACCCAAATCGGACAAGGCTAGCGTTTTAAACCCTTATGCATTCATATCTCAAAACGGGCAGTATTATCTTATAGCTACTCATGAAGGATATGATAATCCGGTACATTACAGGGTGGACAGGATATATTCTATAGATCTTATAACAGGAGAAAATAATAAATACCAGAAAAGAGAGGATATACCCATTAAGCTTCAGGGGTTTTTTAAAAAAGGTAAGTTTGATGCGGACAAATATACGGCAACTTATCCTCTGATGGCATACAGTGAACCTCACGGGACGATAAACTGTGAATTTGCCTGTCTTAAAAGTGTTTTGAGTATAGTGATCGATCACTTTGGAAGTGGTTCAACGGTAAAGATCACTGATTATAAGAAGGATAATAATTATTCCAAAGTAAGTGTGCTGGCCGATTACAATAATGTCAAAATGTTCTGTACCCAGCAATATGCCGTTGTTACACCTTTGAGTCCGCCGGATCTTAAGGAGGATGTAAAAAAACAGATTCAGGATTCACTTTTGAGGATGGACAAATTTGTCTGAGCGAAAACTTAATAATGATATACCATAAGATCACAGACAGCGTCTGTGGTCTTTTTTAAACGCAGAGCCGCCGGGAGGAAATTTGTTGGCTGAAGCCGACCGGCGGCTTGCGGACGAGTAGGGGCGATTCCATCTTCCCTACTCGATCTTAATAAATATAGAAACAAAAAGTATTAATAAGGAGGAAGATGAACACATGAAAAAGATGTTTAAGCTGTTAAAACCTGATATCAGAAAAGGGTATATGACCGATGATAAAAACGGAGAGGTTAAAGGACAGAAGGAAAAATTTCGTTATCTGCATATTTCGCCGGATTACGATGAATCTCTTTTGGAATCGGATATCCGTTCGGGAGCGGTTCAGTTTAAAGGGTGTCTTGAGTATGCGAGGTCCGGTGAAATAAATGATTTTACAATTATAAGATGTGATACCGAGGAAGAAGGACTGAAGGCAGTCACATATATGGAAGCTTGCAGGGGATTTGAGGATCCGATGGATGAAGACGTAAAACCGGAGGAAGAAGGTTATTCTGAGTTGGATTACGACAACAATATTCTTATTGTTGATATGAAGGAGATAACTGCATATGAGAATAGGAATGAAGGTCCGGTATTCGGAGAAAGCTTTTCGATGCAGTCCAACAGGGAAATTGCAAAGAAGGACCCGATATGGCTGGATTACGAAGGAAAGGTTATCATCGTCGATACATATATGGATAACGGAGATAATGAGATTGTTTTACTGAATCACGATTATCCGGCGTTTGGCCCGATGGGTGATACAGAACGGTATCACTGGCACGAATATTTTGAGAGGTTCACGGAATACGGAGAGGGAATATATTATCTTCTGGTCAGAGATGTTGGTTTGAGCGGTCTTTTTGAGAGTGACAAGGAAACGGTTGATGAAGAGGATGACGGGATATTTCCCGGGGTGTTTAATCCGTTTGCAAACAGAATTAAAGACTATTCGCTTTGTAAGTTGCTCTTAAGGTATACGGCGGATATGTTAAAGCTGGAAGCAAAGCAGGAAGAAAAGGAAAAATATTATATAGAGTTATTTAAGGGGTTTCTTGCAAATTATTCCTACAATACGGAAAAGGGATTTCCAATGAAAAAAACGGTCAGAAATATCTGTTTTATTGATAAATCACCTGCCGAAGCAATGGACCTGGTGCTCAGGTATATAAAACACAAGTACAAGGATGTAAAGACCATTTCGGGGAAAATGTTTACGGAAGCCGGTGTGTTGAGTGACGTTATCAGAGAGAGCGGGGATAAAAGGAAAAAGGAGAACCTGTCTGTAGATGACCTGGTTGGAATGGAGGATGTAAAACAACAGTTTGAAAACATCATTCGTACTATAAAGTTCAGCCGTGAAAGAAAGGATAAAGGGCTTCCTGTTCTGGATTACAGAAATATTTTTATGCTGATAGGGGCGCCGGGTACTGCTAAAACCACAATGGCCAATATCCTTGGAAGAAGGATGAAGGAAGAAAGGCTGCTCGGAGGAACGAAATTCGGTTCATTTTCCGGTGCACAGTTAAAAGGGGCCTATGTGGGTCAGACAGCACCGAAGGTACACGATATTTTTGAAAAGCACGACATCATTCTGATAGATGAGGCATATTCGCTGACGGCTTCGGACAATGGTGGAATGGATATATATTCCCAGGAGGCACTGGCACAGCTGGCTATCGAACTGGAAAACCATGGTAAGGACAGGTTGATATTTTTTGCGGGATACGGAGGAAGTGACATATCCGGAAAGAACAATAAAATGAAGGACTTTCTGGATGCAAACCCCGGAATAAAAAGCCGTATAAACGGAACCATTGTTTTCCCTTCTTATACCAGCAGTCAGATGTTCAATATCGTGAAATGTATTGCTAACAGATTCGGTTTCACCTTTGATGACAATGCACTTGATTCTCTCACGGATTATTTTGACGCCCGTGTAAAGGATGAAAATTTCGGAAATGGTCGTGAGGCAAGAAGCTTTGTGGATAATTGCCAGATGACGGTGGCGGAAAGGGTTATGAAGCTGCCTGAGGGTAAACGTACAAAGAAGATGATGCAGCGTATCACTAAAGAAGACGTGGAGGAGACTATTTCAAGACTGAAGAAGTCTTATGAGAATCAGACGGGCAATAAGATAAGATACGGGTTCCTGTCATAAGCGTAACCCTATGACAAGGGTAAACTGTACAGGAAAGGATGAATAATGGATAAGATTATTTTAAACACGGAAAAGGGAACGGTGAAAAGGATGGATAAGATTACTATAAGCAAGGCAAAGGAAACGGTGAAAACAGGAATAAGAGGTTATCTTTTAAAGGATGATAAAGGGAATTATCTGATGGAGGAAAAGGACAGGCTTCCCTTTTATCTGGAGGGTATGCCCGGAGTGGGAAAGACACAGATAGTAGGGGAAATCGCCGAAGAGCTGAAGATCGGTTTTGTATCGTTCAGTCTTACACATCATACAAGAAATACCGTGCTGGGGCTTCCTGTTATAGAAACAATGGACAATGGGGATAAGTACACAAGATATACAATGTCGGAAATAATCGAAAGTGTGCTTGAAAAGGTAAACGAAGGGTTCAGCGAAGGAATTCTGTTGTTAGACGAGTTCCCCTGTATGGCTGAAAGCATCATGCCCGTAATGCTGTCTTTTCTGCAGAATAAAAACATAGGAAGACATTTTTTGCCGGAAGGCTGGGTAATAATTTTATGCGGTAATCCTCCGCAATATAATAAGGCATCAAGAAAATTTGATGCTGCAGTACTGGACAGGATAAGGAAAATAGAGATCGAATACAGCACAGAGGATTTTATCAAATATGCAAAAGAGAAGGATCTGAACCGGACAGTGATAGATTATCTTGAGCTCTATCCCGGGAATCTTTATTGCTGCAATGTAAAGGATGGAAACCTTGAACTGGTAACCTGCAGAGGATGGGAAAATATGTCACACATGTTAAAGATATACGAAGAAATGAAGGAGTGTCCGGATATAGGCGTGGTGGAGCAATATATCAAATCCGGGGAAATAGCTGCAAATTTCTATGGTTATTATATCAAGTATTTTCCCGGGTTCAGTAAAAGTCTGTTTCAGAAGATCATAAGTAATAAATATGGTGAAGATGAGATGAGAATTCTTGAAAAGCAGGATATAAGAGGACAGTGGCAGTTAATAAGCTATGTGATGCAGTATATCGGGACAAGACATAAAGGCGTAAAGGATGGTACAAAAGGTCAGCTAAAGCTGGCGGATGAAACCGGTAATCTTATCGAATATCTAAATAAATGCAATTGCAAAGAAACAGTAATGGCCAAGCTCCTGGAGCTTATAAAAGACAATAAGGATATTCTTCTTGCATTTGCAAGGAACAGGAATGCGGCTTATCTGGAGCTATGTAAAAAGATGTACAAAGGAGAAGTGGCATGAAGAATGAAAAAGCCTTATCCATTGTGGAGAGCCTTTTAGATCATTGTAAAAGAGAATACTGGGAGTTTTATGAAGCATTCGACATTCTGAGCCCTAAATGTGTAAAAGCGGATGTAAAAAGGAAGCAGATCAATAAGCATTATGGATTCAGGTCTGATGAGCTGGGAGTATTTTCCTCAGATGGCAAATATCTGTTTTATGATGAGCAGCTTGTTGAAAAATTATATAAAAGAACCCAGCTAAAGCTGCTTTCGCATCACCTTATGCATGTGATACTTCATTTGCTTCTGGATGATCCTGAAAATTACAGACAGATAACAAAAAAAGATTTATACAGTGCTTATGCTGATATCAGGGTTGAAGAAATATTGTTAAGTATGGATCCGTGTAAAGGATCCGGGATGGGAGAAATGTTTTTTTCGGTAGCAGATTCTTGGAAAATGAAGGTTATGGAAATAAAAGAAAGCATTCCGACTTTGCCTGATAGTTATTTTGAACTGACAAAAAATAAAGTGATAATGCGAAAGATTTTACGCGAAAAGGATGCCTTTGAATATTGTGATCATTCGTTTTGGGATGTTAAAACCAACGCTTCTGCCGGTACCGGAAAGGTATGGGATGATATCAGGAAGAATATCCTGAATACAGATAAGTTATCCGGAAAGGCTAAGCTGACCGATAATAATAAATCACCCGGAGAAGAAGGTGAAAAAGAATTATATGATGCAATACTGGATATTGCAAAAGACCACGGAGAAAAGGCAAAAAAGGATTTAACGTATGGGAGTTCAACCGGGGCGAATCAAACGGAAGGTAAGGCGACTAAGGAAAATGAAAATTCGTACAAGGATGTGATCAGGGAATTCTTAAGGGAAAGAGAAGTCTCTATAGAGGATCCCGAAACCATAGACAGGAATCTGTATGAATACGGTTTTGAAATGTACGATAATGTGGCACTTATAGAGCCTCAGGAGGATACGGAAAAGCCCTGCATAGATACCATTGCAATTGCTATAGATACAAGCGGGTCCTGTATGGGGGGATTGGTTAACTCATTCCTGAGGGAGGTATCCAATCTGCTTAGGGATGTTTCGTATTACAGGCTTGGAGGAAAGATCATTTTATATCAGTGTGATTGCGAGATACAAAAAAGGGATATTGTGGAGAGCCCGGAGGACATGGAAAAAGAGATCGAAGAGACACAGATATTTGGCTGTGGCGGAACATCGTTTATTCCCGTGTTTGAGGATCTGAAAAAATATGAAGAGGAAAATGAGATAAAGATTGATGCGTTGTTTTATCTTACGGATGGAATGGGTAGTTATCCACAGGAAATACCGTCATACAGAACCTTTTTTCTGATGAGTAAAAATATGCTTTTATATGAAAACAATATTGTACCGGATTGGGTAGAAAGATTATGGGTGGATACAGATGATAAAACAGAGGAAGAAGCC
>JAILOD010000031.1 GCA_024691015.1 Lachnospiraceae bacterium | reverse complement strand
ATTATAATAAAAGACAGTTAAAACTCTCTGTTTAAAATATAGGATAGTTTTCATGAATAAGAAACAGGTTTCTATGAAAACCGCATATATAAGCACCTTTGTCATAGTATTGATAATGCTTCTCATCCAGATCGTACTTTTAATGGCAAATCATCTTCATGAAGCCGAAACAACCACCAAGGCTTATCTCGATCAGCTTGAAACCATTATCGATAAAAACAACCAGCAGGAAAAGGCCTTGAAGGCCTCACTTAAAGAAGACTATACCGTGCTGGCAAAAGCAGTTTCCTATTATCTAGATCATAACAATGATGCAGTTTACGATGTCGATGAACTCCAAAAGATCTGTTCTCTCATGTCGATCGACGAGATACACATTTTTGACGAAAACGGAACCATCGTATCCGGCTCCGTACCGGAGTATTTCGGCCTGAATTTGAATTCAGGTGAACAGATATCCTTCTTTCTGCCTATGCTTACCGATAAGTCTCTTACCCTGTGTCAGGATATAACTCCCAACACCGCGGAAGATAAACCAATGGTCTATGCCATGACCTGGAATGAAAAGGGCGACCGTCTGATACAGATAGGCATTGAGCCTGTCCGTCTTCTAAAGGAGCTTAATTCCCATAATCTTCAGAATATGATAAACAACATCAGCATCGATAATAATCTCTTCATTCTGATAACGGATGCCTCGACCGACAGGGTTGTCGCTGCGACAAATTCCTCATACACAGGCAAATTTCTTGGAGAAATAAGCGATATCGACGGTTCCTCTGTTGCAGGAAATACAACCTTCATAAACTGCGGCTTCAGGGATTCTGTCGACAGATACTTCTGCTCCGCCGAATTTTTTGACAACAATTATATCTTTGTATTCTTAAACTATAATTACTTTGCGGATCAGACCATTGAATCTCTTTTGATCGTCATCATCTATTTAATGGTTGCCTTCTTTACTATTACCTTTATCATCAGAAAGCTGATCACCTCTCAGGAAGAAAACAACCGGCACATGCAGGTATTTGCATCAATGTCGGAGATCTACTACAGTCTCCATCTTATCGACCTGACAACAAATACAGCTGTCGAATATTCCGCTAAAAATCAGGTTAAGGAAAGCTTTGAAAAGATAAAGGGAGAGAAAGCGGACGTTATAATGAAAGCCGTAATGCATGCGACAATGAGTGATGAATATCTGGAAAGAGGTCTGAGATTTACCGACCTTTCCACCATCGCCAAAAGGATGAAGAATAAAAAGATCCTGTCGAGAGAGCTTTTGGGAAAAAATGTCGGCTGGATCAGAATATCCTTTATAACCTTCACCGAAAACAACGGTATTCCCGAGAAGCTGATCGTTGCAACACAGGTCATTGATGAAGAAAAGAAGCTGACCGAAAGCCTTTATCAGAAATCCTATCTGGATGAGCTTACCAAATGCTTTAACCGTCGTGCCTATGAACACGATATCCCGGATATAATGGGTAATTCCCAGGGCAAGGGTTTTTCCTATGTTTCCTTAGACCTGAACGGTCTGAAAAACGTTAACGACGAACTCGGACACACTGCCGGTGACGAGCTTATTATCGGAGCCGCAGAATGTATGAACAAAGCTTTTGCCGATCACGGAAAGATCTACCGTACCGGCGGCGACGAATTCGTTGCCATACTCTTTGTTGACGACGATCTCATAAATGTTTTAAGCAGAGATTTTGATAAGATCACTGCAGACTGGAAGGGTAAACTGGTTAAAAGTCTGTCCATATCCTATGGCTTTGTAACCCCGAGTGAAGCCAACGGAATGAACATCAATGACATATCCACCTTAGCCGATCACAGAATGTATGAGGCTAAAAAGAAATACTACGAAGAAAACGGCATTGAGAGACGGCGTACCTGAAAATGACAATGGGAGGACCCATTTCATTTTTCTGTCACTGTTCAGGCCCGTAGCCACGCACTTGCTGCGTGGCTACGGGCCTATATTTTTTAATCTATTCTCTTGAAATAAAGCTGTACTCCGGGATAATCTCCCATCCCCAAATTTATCGCATATCCGGCATACATAAGTGCGGCACCGGAAAACTCTTCATCCGTTCCCGCAAGCCTGTAGACAGCCTTTTCATCAAGCCCCTTTAGTTTGACAAGCTTTATCGGCGCATTTGCCTGAACCTTCTTAACCACAATATTTACAAGCGCCTCTGATCTATCCACCGCTGCGAATTCCCAGGCCTTATATATCTCCGAATGATCTTCGTTAGATATCCGGTAATAATCACCTTTTTGAATTAGCTCATAGTGTTGTTTAAATGTCTTTATCTGTTCCTTAACCTCTGCCTTATCCTCCGCAGTCATTTTCGTGACATCCAGTTCATATCCGAAGGTGCCGCTCATTGCGACAATTCCACGCGTGGAAAGAGGTGTATGCCGACCGGTCTGATGATTTGGAGAGGCCGAAACGTGACTTCCCATAGTACTCACCGGGTAGCCAAATGAGGTGCCTTCCTGTATCTCCAGTCTTTCAATGGCATCTGTATCATCCGAGCACCAGATCTGCGGACAGAAATAGAGCATACCCGCGTCGAACCTTCCTCCGCCTCCCGCGCAGCCTTCTATCATAAGAGAAGGATAGGCCTTTAAAATACGGTCCAGTAGAGCATAAGTTCCGAGAACAAACCTGTGAGCCGTCTCTCCCTGCTTTTCGGGTGGCAGATTCTTTGAATAAACATTTGCCAGTCCTCTGTTAAAATCCCATTTCAGATAAGAGATCTGTGCGTTATCCAGTATATCCTTTATGCAGTTAAACAGGTATTCCCTGACGGCTTCATTGCTCATATCGAGAACCATCTGATTACGTGCCATCATAGGCTTCCTGTCAGGATCGCAAAGAGCCCAGTCGGGGTGCTTTCTGAAAAGATCGGAATCCTCGTTTATCATCTCCGGCTCTATCCAGAGGCCGAACTTCATACCGAGATTTACTATCCCTGCTGAAAGCTTTCCAAGTCCGCCTTTTAATTTTTTTTCATTTACAAACCAGTCACCGAGACCCGAATTGTCATCGTCTCTCTTACCGAACCATCCGTCATCGAGGACCAGCATCTCTATTCCAAGCTCTGCCGCTTCTTTTGCAATACCAAGGATCTTTTCATCATTAAAATCAAAATAAGTTGCTTCCCAGTTATTTATGAGAACGGGTCGCTTCATATCAAGATACTTCCTGTCACATACATTCTCCCGAATAATATTATGATAAAGCCGGCTGAGCTTTCCGAGGCCGTCAGGAGTGTACGCCATTATAAGCTCGGGTGTATCAAATACATTACCGGCTTCTAAACACCACGAAAAATATTCATCGTTTATTCCGGCAACAACCCTGGTTGACCCGGCCTGATCCTTCTCTATCTCAAATTTATGATTGCCCGAATACATAAGCATGAGTCCGTAGCAGTCGCCGGAATTCTCGTTTGCCCCGTGATCGCATATGATCACAAAAGGGTTTTCGTGATGGCTGCTCATCCCGCGTTTTGAACAGATCACCTTAATGTCCTGGGTAATCTTATTTCTGTTCACCCCGCGTTCCATGCAATGACGTCCGCTGAAATGGATCTCATCCCAGCTTCCGAACTGCAGGTCCAG
>JAILOD010000017.1 GCA_024691015.1 Lachnospiraceae bacterium | reverse complement strand
GATGTCCTTCGCTGCATAATCGGAATCCGGCATGAATCCATCATCCACCTGTCCAGACTGTCCAAATCCGGCAATATCAAGTCTCCATACATTATATCCCTCTTTTGCAAGTTTCCGGACCAGGCTGTAATCCTTATAATCAGTATCAAATTCGTTGGAAGAATAAGTGACTCCGTGTATCAGCAATATATCCTTCACTGGCTCTTCACCCTCAACAGAAATACGATCCAAATGCAGGATTATCCCGTTTCTCTCAAGAGGGATCTCAGAATAATCGAAAACCGTTTCTTCAGCAGCATTACCGGGTGAACCACAGCCTGTCAGGCTGTATATTCCAAGTAAAAGAACCAGAAAAATACTCAATAAACGTTTCATTTTCAATTCCTCTAAGATCAATCCGGCATTAGAAAATGCGGGTGATCGGCAATGGCACGTTTAACTACTCTGTACTCAATTTTATTCCGCTCCAGCTCTTCTAAAAGGCTCTCTACGATCTTTTCATCCTGAACAGTCTTCCCAACGGTCAGGAAAATCTTTCCTCGTACTGCAGCTATTTCCGTAAGAAGAGCATTTGCAGAAGGCACATGTGTCCAGAACTCCGAGATGTATTTCTCAACCGCTTTATACTTCCACTTGCCTACATAACTGACCATAAATGTAAACAGCTTGCGGCCACCTGCCAATCCACTTGCAAAAGCCTCGCATTTTTTATCCAGAGAAGGCATTGAATTAAATATCGCCTTATTACTGTTTGCTATATAGGTCATTGTTCCTGCAACCCGCTCTGCATCGCTTTGCACAAAGGTCTTTCCACGGTAAACCGTACACTGCCTGTCAAAAGACATAGCCTTTATCTTATTGCTGTAATCTAAAAAAACGGTATGTACACAATTATGATGATTCATAAGAGCATTTAGCATAGGTCTTGCATTAATTATATATGAGCTTATGATATCCTTATCCCTGTCAGGATAAAGTGCATCTATTGCTCTTGCATACAATATCGAGATCATTATGCCCGGACTTGCATCATTTGCAGAGGTAAACTTCAAAAACGATTCCTCCGAAATCTCAATGTCCGTATTATTCTGTTCTGCCGGTTTTAGCCCCGCATCATCAGAAAGAGAAAAACCAAACTGCCTTGCAGGTGCGGAAATGTTTGACAGATCAATCTCCGGAAGATAGTCCATTGGATCGATAGCTTCCTCCGGTCGAATCTCGTCATCTAAGGTACGAACCCCCTCGTGATCTGTGACGTTGTACCTTCTGCTGCAATACTCATATAACAGAGTGGACAGAACCATATACATTCCCGTCCCGTCAAGCAGTCCGTGATATATATCAAGGAAGATTACGTCATCCTGGTAACAAACCGCCCATATATGAAAGTTCGTTTCTGCACTGTTTAGACTAATCTGTTTATTCGTGTGAAGCAGAACCACATCATTCGGATTGTCATCACAGTATAGCCTGCTTTCATCCTTCTTTAACCTTAGTGACAGATATGGATATCTTTTTGCCGTATTTTTAACCGCTTCCGACAGCATTTCGGCATTTACTTCATCTTTCATACGCACACAAAGACGAACCGTATAATCCATCTTCATACCAAAACTTCCGTAAACGTGCATCATATCTCCTGCAGAAATTTCCCTCATACTATCCTCCTTCTCCTCCGGTAAAGGTACTGTCCTTTCATCATCTTTACAGACTTTCAGCCGCATTCAATTATATAACTGTTGTTTACTCTGTGATTTTAGAGCATTGATTAGTGCAAATTATCTTCTACTCTGATTATCTAACAACCATATATATAGTACCATATTACAAAACCTTCTGTTTATTCATTATAGAACGCCCCAATCAGGCTTCCCAACAAACTCCCTAATAAGCTTCCTATATTTTTCCTATACTGTAGCTTTACAGCCAATCATAATTACCACCGGTTATGGCCAAACTTAGTAAAGTGTCATATCGTTCAACTTCATCTCCCTCAAGCATTTTCTGAAGCTTGGCTGTTTCTGATACCTTAGGCATATCTTCATCCGGGCCGATTTCCATATCCGGAGTTTCTCCGCAGTATGGACAAACCAGGCTCGGAGCTATACGAACATCTAAAAACCTGGCATCGCAGGAACTACATTCATAAAATCCACATTTTTCAGTTTCATCAGGTACGTAATACATGTTTTTCCTTCCTGTTTTATAAATAGTAGCTTTTATATAAGATCTCCGCTGAAATGCTGTATTTCATGCTGGATTATCTGAGCCACAAATCCTTCATATTTGCCATGTTGCTTTTTAAAATCACTATCGAGATAATCTACCTCAATAATCTTATATCTAACGGCTTTCCGTACTCCGTCAAGGGATAAACACCCTTCTTCTGTTTCATATCTTCCACTTTGTTTAGTGATCACAGGATTTACCATTGCAATCTGAAATGGTCCCATGGCAATCGCAATGATCTGTTTTTTCTCTCCGATCATATTTGCAGCCATTCCAACGCATCTGTCCAGATTTGCCCTAAGTGTATCCAAAAGATCCGTTATTATCTGTCTATCATCTTTTGTTGCAGGTTCAGATTTCTGCTGTAAAAACAGCGGATCTCTGACAATTTCTTTTATCATAATATTGTTCCTGTTCTATTCATCAGTATTAAGTCCGTAATTTAGTATTTCATTGTATCTTGAATTAGCTTCCTCGCTGATCTTTTTGTTTCGCCAGGCCTCAATATCGCTGCATATCGCAAGCATTTCATCTACGATAAGCTCCTCGCTCTTCGGTTTAACATTATTAAGATAGGCGATCATTCTTTCCATAGCCTGTGGACTTCCAAGATTCTTTGCTATCTGCTCGCCCAACGCTTCTGAAAAGCCAAGCTGTTTGATCGCACTGACCAATTGATCTTTTGTATTTCTCCATTCAATTTGGTGATCTGTCAATTTCCTTTTCCTCTTATTTCATAATCATTATTTCAGTGCGTTGCTTAAACTGCCGGGTATGCCCCGAGGCCCACGAACTGCGTAAATTCCATACTCGGACTTTAATACATCAAATGTGAACTTATCCGGTTTATATCTCTTTTTTAACTTTATACGCATCAAAGCCTTTATAGTGAGATTCTCATCCTTATAATCATATGGAATATCCGTCTTTATGACAGTGCACTTATACATTATTGCGGATATAGGTGACCCGACATACATATATATCGTATCTCCGGTCTTGATACCATTCCCCTGCTTCCAGTCAATCTCTTTTTTATCATCAAAAGCATGAACTATATCATAATAAGCGGGATTAGCTGGAATTAGCCATTCTTTAGGTGGGCGGAGCTTATTCTTTTTAGATGCTGTAGCCATAAAGCTCTCATCTATCAGCTTACATATTTCCTCAAAAGGCACACTGCCGTCTAAAAGTATGGATATCCAATTTCCGCGTCCGGTATGATAGCCTCTAAAATAACCCTCTTTTTGAAGAAGCATGTCTATTAGAAGCGGATCTGAAAGTTTAACATTTACTACATCAATCCTTTCATCTCCACCTAGACCAAACTTCTCTTTAGGAACATCCATTATAAGTGCAAACCATTTATTATTGTCTATATGCCGTAAAATGGCATAATCCGGGAACTTTTTCCATAGGTATTCCGGTTTAGCCTTATACTTCTTTTTTGCGTAATCATAAAGTTTTTTACGCATGCTGATCAAATTCTCCTTTATTCAAGCATTATATTAAGGTCCATTTGCACTAGACAATTATACCATTCTTCTAAAATATAGGAACACTCTTTAATATAGTCCATAGCAAGTTATACTTTACATATAATATTGTTCACCCTACATTCAAAAGATTCATAACCATAGTCGTCATGATATCTTTTTCTTTAGGATCGGACTCAGCTATCATGAGAGTGATAGCAACAAGTGCCCCATCACTGATCACCTTGTGCCCATCCCTAAATAGTGCGTTATTTCTGTTTAGAAACTCAAGAAATAGAGAAGCTGCGATACGCTTGCAACCGTCTGCAAAAGGGTGATCGGTTATTATCATAAACGCAACCTTCTCCTCTAAAGAAGGATAAACCTCTCCTCCAAATACATCCTGATATACGGCAGCCAGTATTCCTTCGACTTTACCCGGTTCCTTTTCAACTCCGAAAACATCGGATTTGAAACTATCTTCCATGCGGTCAACCATCGCTCTACAATCAGCATAAGTAATCATGTATATTGGCTGATTTCCTTCGGGTTTCTCCAATGACTGATGATCATATTTGTCAAGCAATGTCAGTGCCTGTGTGTACATGTTTACCGCTCTTAAAACCTCATCTGAGTCATCCTCGATTGTAGAAGCAATCATCTTAGCCTGAATTTCCACAGTCTTTTGAAAAGCCTCCAGGCGTTTGTCATTAATGGCATAACCTTTTATGATATAATCCTTCAAAACCTTGTTGGCCCAGCGTCTGAATTCAATACCTCTTTGGGATTTGACGCGGTATCCGACGGAAATGATCATATCCAGATTATAATATTCAATATTCCTTTCAACATCTCTTCCGCCTTCATTTTGAACTGTCGCAAAATTTGCGACAGTTGAATTGTCTAATTCTTCCTTCAAAGCATTATTGATATGTTTGCCAATTGTCTTAACATCTCTGTCAAACAGATCCGCCATCTGATTTCTGTTTAGCCATACAGTATCCTGATTGACTTTTACGTTAAGGGTTATTTCCTTATCTTCTGTCTCAAATAATACAATTTCATTTTCTTTGGCCATATCCATCCCCCCTGTCACTTCTCGCTGATGCCATTCTCTTTCAGTTTCC
>JAILOD010000324.1 GCA_024691015.1 Lachnospiraceae bacterium | reverse complement strand
AGCCTTCATCAGACTGCTTATAGTAAGTTACTTCAACCGTTTTTCCTACCTCATAGTACTGGATAAGCTCCTGAAGCTGACTCATGCTCTGCACCGGCTGTCCGTCAAACTCAGTGATGATATCACCCTTTTTAAGTCCGCCCTTATCTGCAGCGAGTGACTTCGCAACCTTTGAAATATATATACCCTGAGGCATATCGTAGGTTTCAGCAGTCTGTGCATTTATATCCGCACCCGATATACCGAGGAAACCGTGATTCTCCTGGATCTCCTTGGTTTCCTTATTCATAAGATTATCTATTACAGGCTTTGCATTGGAGATGGGGATGGCATAACCCATACCTTCGATTCCGCCGCCCGAAAGCTTAGCCTCGTTTATACCTACAAGATTACCATCCATATCAAGGAGAGCACCGCCTGAATTACCGGGATTTATGGCTGCATCTGTCTGAATGAGCTCATGGGTACCGTTGCTTAATGAAACCTCTCTGTTAAGAGCTGAAATAATACCTGTGGTAACAGACTGACCGTAACCCAAAGCATTACCTATAGCAACCACCTGCTGGCCTACCTGGAGATTTTCGGAATCTCCGAGGGTTGAGATCTTTATGGCCTTTAATGTATCTTCTTCAAGTGAGCTTAAGGGAACCGCGATCACGGCTATATCAGCCGAGCTGTCCTGTCCTTTAAGCTGTGCATCTGCCGTTGTACCGTCTATAAACTGTACGTTTAAGCTGTCAGCTGAGGATACGACATGCTGATTTGTAGCGATAAGAAGCTCTGAATCATTCTGTCCGACGATTATACCTGAACCGGATGCAGAGCTTTCACCCTGGAACTGCTGTCCGAAGAAATCCTGCTGGGTATAGGTGTAATTGTTTGTAATGGAAACAACTGCCGGCATAACGTTCTCCGCTACATTTGCCACATCTCCTCTTTGTGCCGTAATGGCTGTGGTGGCTTGTGTCGTGGTAACCTTCTTTCCCGATTCTTCGGTTGTATTCACTGTAGTGTCATCCTTTTCGGGAAGCGCTGACTCGGTGGTTTCATTTATAACAACCTGATCTCCTTTATCTCCACCTCCTGTAATAAGGTTGACTGCGAAGAGCCCGGCTCCTGCAAAGGCACCGAATATAAGGCCGAGTGCTACGCAAGCCAACGCTTTTTGCCAGAAGGGTGTTCCTTTCTTTGTGACCTTTTCTTCCTTAGCTCTGTCAGGTCTCGGAGGGACATGTGAATTGTCCGAGTAATTGTATTGCTCATATCTGTTCCCGTTATAACCTGCATAGCTGGTATAAGACGAGTTATCCGTTCTGTTGTTTTCGTTTTCATTTTCCCTGTTGTAATAATTATCGTTCATCTTCTTTTACCTTCTTTCCCAATATGCTGCTTTCCCATTATACTAAACCCCATATTATTTTAAAGCCCTGTCGGATTTCCATCTGACAAGGCTTATTTTAAAAACTATTTGTGTTTAATTTGTGTTTGTTTTATTTATTATTTGTGATTTTCCTAAAAAAATATGTTTATTCCACAGTAACGCTCTTTGCAAGATTCCTCGGGTGATCCACATCGTAACCGCGCCCCACGGATACGTAATACCCGAAAAGCTGCAACGGAATTATCGCCAGCGAATTCGCAAAATACCTGTTTGTCTCGGGAATGAAAAGCACATAATCGGAAACATTTTCAACCTCTGTACTTCCCACGTTGGTTACAGCAAGAACAAACGCACCTCTGGACTTTACCTCCACTATATTGGAAACCGTCTTGGCAAGCAGATCCTTTTGGGTCGCAACAGCAACTACAAGGGTACCGTCTTCTATAAGAGAGATGGTGCCATGCTTTAATTCTCCCGCAGCATAAGCCTCAGAATGTACATAAGAGATTTCCTTAAGCTTAAGTGAACCCTCAAGAGATATTGCGTAATCTATTCCACGCCCTATAAAGAAGACATCCTTGGCAGCTACATACCTGTTAGCAAAATGCTGGATCTTTTCCCTGTTGCCTAAAAGCAACTCGATCTGATCCGGCAGCTTTTTAAGATCCTGAATATATGAGGTCATTTCGTCGTCGGTGATACGTCCTCTAACATGCGCAAACTTTATTGCAAGAAGATAAAGAGCAACCAGCTGTGCACTGTATGCTTTTGTGGTAGCAACCGATATTTCCGGCCCCGCCCAGGTATACATTACCTTATCGGCCTCACGTGCAATGGAACTGCCCACAACATTTACTATTGCAAGCACCTTACAGCCTGCCTGCTTTGCCACTCTCAGTGCCTCTTTGGTATCTGCCGTCTCGCCGGACTGACTTATCACGATGACAAGATCCTTTTCGTTTAAGATCGGATTTCTGTATCTGAACTCGGATGCGATATCAACATTTACCGGAATGCGGGCCATTCCTTCAAAGACATATTTACCTGTAACTCCGGCATGGTAGGCAGATCCGCAGGCAACTATAAATATACCTCCGACCTCCTTTATTTCCTCATCAGTCATGCCAAGCTCTTCAATTTCAACGGTATTACCTTTAATACGGGGCCTTATGGTATCCTTAACGGTCTTCGGCTCCTCGTATATCTCTTTTATCATAAAGTGTTCGTAACCACTCTTTTCGGCAGCGGAGGCATCCCACTTTATTTCAACCTCTTCTTTTTCAATAGGAGAAGCGTCCACATCAAAAAACTCAATGGAGTTTTCCGTAAGCCTTGCGATCTCCTCTTCTCCGATGTAATAAACCCTTCTTGTGTACTTAAGAAGAGCCGGTACATCAGAGGCTATAAATGTTCCTTCATCGTTTTTTCCACAGATAAGGGGGCTGGCCTTTCTTGCCGCATAAAGCTCTCCCGGCCTGTCTGCAAAGATTATCCCGAAGGAATAAGAGCCTTCTATCCTGTGAAGGGTTTTCTGAATGGCTTCAAGCGGATCACCCTTATAATAATAATCCAAAAGATTCGGGATTACTTCGGTATCCGTTTCAGACTTAAAGCTGTAACCTTTTTTGGTCAGCATCTTTTTTAATGAAATATAGTTCTCGATGATACCGTTATGAACAACTGCGATCGTACCTTTACCATTAAGATGAGGGTGCGCATTTTCACTTGTAGGCTGGCCGTGGGTAGCCCATCTGGTATGTCCGACTCCGGCAAAGCCCTTAATCTCAGCACCGTCGTGAGTCAGCTCCACAAGCCTTTTCAGCTTACCCGCTGCCTTGACAACATTTATCTTTTCTCCGTCAAAAACCGCCATTCCGGCAGAATCATAACCTCTGTATTCAAGCTTGGACAAACCATCCAAAATAATGGGAGCCGCCTGTTTCTTCCCTATAAAACCGACTATTCCACACATATTATCCTCCTTTTTCAAACCCGGTCACCCGCCTGAAGCTATAGCAGACGATCCCGGTCAGACAACAACCGGCAATTTGTGACTTAATCTTACAAACCTTCGTGGTTTTTGCCGTATCCTCTGTTTACATCTATATCCGGATGAGTATCCCAATGCCTTCTCCAGTAATAGGGACTCGTCGTATATTTCATGATCTTCTTTCTTGAAAGCTTCTTGTAATTCTTTCCCTTTCTGTATCCCGAATATCTTGCCGCACACTTCCAGAGATAAGGAAAAATCTCCAGGGGTTTACCGCTGCTTATGAGAAAAGACACGCAGCCCTTCACCAGTTTCTTCCCTTCCCCCTCACTTTTATACTGCTCAAATATCTCGGGATGATCTGCCTGTGAAACTCCCAGATCAAAATTTCGCTTGAAATATTCTCCGGCCGTGTAGTCGTGTGAATGGTAAACACAGGCCTCCGCTGCATAATAAACGCCGTAACCGTTCATTATCGCATTATACGCGTATATCATATCTTCATTAAAGATCGTATTTTTTACGAAACCGCCAAGCTCTTCGAATACTGATTTTTTATAACAGGCACAAACATCGGAACAGAAAAAGGTTTTAATCCCCATCTCCTCCAGATCATCCTTTGTCTTGAGCATACTGTGAGGAGGATAATTAAAGCTCCTGTTATATATTTCACCTAAAGAACAGTTTTCCTTAGGAAGCTGTCTCGCATAGCTTACGGCTATATCCGTATCCTCGTTTTCAAAGGGCTCCAGAAGCTTTTCCAAAAGATAAGAATCCTTTGGCAGGGCATCCTGAGTCATAAAGACCATATAGTCACCCTGAGATCTCCTTGCCCCTTTGTTCCTGCTTTTGCCATGATTAAACTCGACTCTGGACTGATGATGCACCTCAGTATTTGAGTATCTGTCCAGGAAGCGATTTCCGTATGTTAGCTTTTCGAGATATTTCATCTCGGTATTCATAATGATAATACGATTGGGCTTAACGGACTGATGCTCCAGCATTTCCACTATTTTCACCAGTTCATTATCCGGCTTGTATGTCATTATGATCACATCCACGAGTGCATTCATTTTCCCCTCACCTGCATTTGCAGACCCCCTTATTATCTGCAAACTACCATTTTTTAATTATTTTTAATCAATATATTCTTAACAGTATAAAAAACCCGGCGCCACAAGCCCATATCATCTTATGACGCCGGAATTCGCTCATTATAATCCGTTTTTGGTTCTATCCGCGGCAATCTTATCACTTATCTCCAAAACGGTAGCCGAAGGAGTGTACTCCGAATCTCCGAAAAGGAACTGATGGAAAAGTACCACATTATTCGCAAAATCATTTGCAACTACAGAGCTGCCCGCCTTACCCATATTTCCGGTTATCCTGTCAAAAGGAAAACCGCTGGTCTCTGCAATGTTAAAGGTCGCCGCTCTTGATGCATACTCAACAAAATCAGCCTTGCTCATACTGGTTTTGATCTTTGGAAGAATATCGTCAATGATATCATTAAGAGTGGCGATATCGGCCTTCTTCGCCTTGTTTGCAACCTGAGTAAGAACGTTTCTCTGTCTTTCGGCACGCTTAAAATCATCACCCTTTGTATATCTTATACGGCAATAGGAAGTCGCCTGCAAACCGTTAAGTGTCTGCAATCCGGGCTTTGTCACATTTATGATCGTATCGCCCGTAACCTCTGCCGTTCCTATCTGATAATCATTGAGGAAGCTTATCTCTTCCTCGGTAACATCGATCTCCACACCGCCCACATCATCTATGATGTCGACTAAAGCTTCGAAATTAACCGTGATATAATCCGTAATATCCATATCCAGATTGGAATTCAGCATCTGTATGGCCTGTTCCGGACCGCCCTTTGCATAGGCCTGATTTGCTTTATTGTAGGTATCGTTTCCGACATTCAGATATGTATCTCTGAAGATAGAGCAGATTTTTATATCACCGGTTTCGTTGTTCAGTGATGCAACCATTATGGTATCGGTTCTTGCGCCCTTATCCAGATTGTTATCCCTGCTGTCCACACCGAAAAGCGCTATATTTTTATATCCGCTCATCTTCCAGGTGTTGTCTTCAGCCTCGATCTGCTCCTGAACCTCTTCATTGACCGTGGCTTTAATTACACTCTCTTTATTACCGGTATCCGCCTTGTCCAGCTTTAAGACCACCAGAAGGCCTATCAATACTCCGGCAAGAACAAGCATTTCTATTACAAAAAGAGCTATTCGCCTTCTTTTACGTGCACGTTTCTTCGACGACCTTGACACTCTTCTGCCATCTCTTTCCGACATTTATCTACCTCAGTATATTATATGTTACAAATTTATTACAAAAGTCCTATAAAATATACCTCGTAGTATCTATATTGTCAAGGAGATACCATATCTTGTGTAGTTCCCTGTTACAATTCAGTGGTCTGTCGGGCTGCTGAATCGTAACGCACTTCTTAATATGCATTTTTATTGATGAGACCTTTAAAGACAGTCAGAAACATGATCTTCAGGTCAAAACTGAAGGTCCAGTTTTCTAT
>JAILOD010000265.1 GCA_024691015.1 Lachnospiraceae bacterium | reverse complement strand
TGGCTAAAATATCATACATCGCAGACAGTTTTGCCATTTCATCTTCTTTTTTATAATAAATGCTACAGCTTTCTAAAAATAATTCTTTGTCAATTATTTCTGTAAAACTACCCATAATTTATTCCCTCCTGAAATAAAGTTATTAAAATTATTTTATCTGATCATATTTAAATGATTTTATAAATTCTCTGCAAATATATACGAGTAATACCGAAAAATGTGACAAATAATTAAAAAATCCTTTAAGAAGCCCCTCATCTGTATATACCACAGATGAGGGGCTTAACAAATGCGTTATGATTCAGCATTCTGCCGGATTGCATAATTTTAGAGTTTGATCAACTTCTGCTCTTCTTTTTGAGGAGCCCTGTTTCGGTTAGGCCTTACTTTTTTGATATTTTTAATTGCCTGTCTGTTGTGCTTTGAACGATCCTTAAGCTCCTTTAAAGAGATTTGTTTAACTCCTGCTTCTTCAACAGTTTTATTTGAAGCACGGAGTTTTTTCAGATCTGCAGTATGATTTGCTTCAATGATACTCTTCATTTTACCGGGATCTACGATTGAAAGAGCAGACATTGCTGCTTTTAAACGGTCTTCACCCATTTCGGTACTTCTTTTTGAACCCTTACCGGCTAAATATTTTTCCGCATTCCTGCTGATCTTCCGGTAAATATTCTTGAGCTTGGCCTGTTCTTCTTTACTTAATTCATTCGCATTGTTTCTGGTTTTTAATAAAGTATCGGCTTCCTTCAACGCAGAATTCAGATTTTTGTATTCAGTCGAATTCCAGTGAAGAAAACGCTGTGCACCGTTGAACTGATCGTAGACATTTGAAAGAGCATTTAAAGTATCTACATTAAGCTCCAGCAGTTTATCATCCCTGATATCATTGAGACCATTCATTACTCTGTCATGGATTTGTTCATTTAACTCTTTCTTATTTATATTTGCCTCATCTTTATTCTTTGAAATATCTACTTTTTTCTCTGCTAATGAATCAAGACATTCTTTGAAACCACTGACACCATCAATTCCCAGAATGCGTTTTATCATGATGACATCTTCCACGGATATGTATTCATCACAACTATCCCCGATCAGAGTCTTAAATGCTTCAGCTTCAGCTGTAAAGCCTTTATTATTGAGATCAGCATAATGTTCGACGCATTGTTTCATCATTTCTGCGATATCATCATATTGAAATTGTCCGTATTCATCTTTGATATTAAACAGCTGCTTTGCACATTCTTCAAGCTGTCCCTTTTCTTTATCATGAAGAAGATGAAATTTGGTTTCATCGCCTCTTAAAGCATTGATTGAAAGAAACTCCAGTTTTTCTTTATCATCATTAATTGAATCAAATTTCCGGCTGATAAGATCAAATTTTTCGTTGTTTAATTCATTATCAGTATATACAGCTTTTTCACGATATTTATAATTAAAACCAAAATCTTTTCTGAACTGATCACGAGCTTTAGTACGGTTTTGGATCAGTGTGTTTTTATCTAATCCAGCCTCATTTATAGAAGCCTCATTTATATGAATCCCGTCCGAAAGGAAAAACTGTTTTCCGTAATCCATATATTTTTTATCTTCTTCATTTAAAAATCTGGATCTTATGAATCTTTCATTACGTAATTCATTTGAGAAAAATGCTTCATACTCTGCTTTTTTCTCTTCAGGAACATATGTAAAACCTTCCTTAAGCAGCGCTACTAAGCCTTCGCCCTTCATAACATTGTAAGACTCAGCTTTTACGTTTAATTTCGCTATATCTGTTATATCCTCTTCTTCATTATCCACATCCAGCAGTAAAGCAAGTTCCTTATCATAAACTTCCTTTCCGGCCTTGTATTCAATTTGGGCCATCTGAGAAGCCATACTTTTGAGAAGAGCTTTAAAAGTATTCTCCTTGAATACTTTTTTACCATTATCGGTTACCTTGGTCGGGTGAAGAAAATCTTTTTTTAATTCTTCAAATTTATTGATTTCCGCCTGTGAGATATAATTATTAACCTGATCACCTGCGTTTGCAATATTAACCTGTAAATTGGCCAAAAAATCTAATTTATGCTCATTTCCCTTGATCCTGTTATAATAAGAATTAAGGTTTTCGACATTCTTTTGCGCCTGTTCTTCGCTTATAGGATTATTTCCGGGATTTTCAGGTTCGGGCCCGGGAATATCGCTTGCATTGGGATCATTATTCTCAATTCCCGGAATATCCTTGAGGGTTATAAAGCTGTCTTTTAATGCATTTGCATTTAAAAACGGCAGTTTGTCCGATTCCGGTCCAAATGCACGGCGCACTTCTTCCAGAACGTCATTGATCTCGGTTTTTAATAATTCCTTTTGAGCAGTGTTTTCAAATCCGTACTCGTCTATTAACGACGTGTCGTATAATGTGTCTAAAGTACCGATCAGCTTCTCACGGCATTTTAAGGATTTTTCAGCGTCTATCGACCTCCAGTCCTGTGCATAGGAATGACGCGTGTCAACGTTGTTTGCATCTCCCAATACCTTTGTATATATGGTTTCTATATTATTTATCTCATTTTCTGCCCAACCATTTTTAGCTAAGCGTTCTCTTAATTCTAAAGAATTTTCAAAACCAAGCACAAATTTACTTTGCTGTGTACCATTGGTATTTCTTAACAGCTCTGTATCTTTTTTTATCTGAAGTTTTATCTGTTCTTCATTTAGAGGCACATTCTGCTGATGTATTTCGTTCTGATCATCATTTACTGCCTCATTCTGCAGATTGCTGATAAGGCCCTCAAAAACATTGGAGATTTGATCAGCAGTTCTATCCAGCTTTTGATGAGTCATTTGATCTTTGAACGCAACACTGACCTGTTTGAGAACGTCATTTAAATCTGTGAATAATTTAATCTTATTTTCCCGATTTACCTCCTGTTCGTCTGATTCCTTATAGTTGTAAATCTCATTTAATTTAGATGCCAGCTTCTGCATGATAGGCAGCTTTTTATGATCCTCAAGCTTGTCCCATCCAAA
>JAILOD010000240.1 GCA_024691015.1 Lachnospiraceae bacterium | reverse complement strand
AGACGGTTTTATTTCGGCGGTGAGCGCACTTCTCGCCTTAAGGATATGTCCAAAAGTACACGATTTCATGATAGCCTCACATGTATCCAAAGAGCCGGCCGGGCATATGCTTTTGGATGAGCTGGGTCTTTCGCCCGTAATAACCGCAGATATGAGCTGCGGGGAGGGCACCGGAGCCGTCGCTCTCTTTCCCTTGCTGGATATGGTAACGGACGTGTACAGAAACCTCGCTCACTGGGACAACTGGAACGGTGACGAAACCTATGAGATACTAAAATAAAAAGGGCCGCAGTGAAATCACTGCGGCCGGAATATTATAAAAATTTATGAAGCATAGAATTCGTTTACTCCGTCGAAGAATGCCTGGATGTTATCCCAGCTTGACATAGGAGGGATATCGCAGCCTGAAGAAATAACGAAGTTCTTCTTGTATGCACAGGCCTTCATGCAGTCGATGGTAGCAGCCTTTACGGATTCGGGTGTTCCGTTGCGGAACTGTCCTGCGGGATCAACATTTCCCATTACGATGATGTCTTCGGGAACCAGCTTAACCATTTCTGCCATATCGATGGCATTTCCGAAGTGAAGCATCTTTGCATTTATCGAAAGAATGGAATCTATGGTCTGAATGGTTGTGTTACCGCAGTTGTGATAGCATACAACGAAGTTTTCATCCTGAACGGCATCCACGATCTTCTTCATATAATCAGCTGAAAACTCTTCCGCAAGAGAAGGTGAAAGAAGACCTGCAAGAGGTTCTGCAACAACAACACCGTTACAGCCGGTTTCCTTGTAGCCGTTTATGAGATTTATGATAAAGGTTGTAGCCTTTTCAAGAACCGTGTGAACCATATCGGGCTCGTCGTAACAGTAAACCATTGCATTGGTAACGTCCATAAGACGGCCGGCAAGTGAGAAGGGACCGATGGTTCCTGCAAAAACGGGTCTGTCGGTGATAAGCTCCATAGCCTTTTTCATTGCATCGAGATAGATCTGTGTACGGCCTGAACCAACCTCGGGAATCTGTAATGCGTCGGCATCTTCTTCGGTATCTACAATGCTTCCTATAACTGTGGGAACCTCTTCATCGGAAAAACGGATCTCGGAGCCGAAGCATTCTGCCTCAAGAGAGAGGTCCATAAGGCTAACGGAAGCCGAAGCATCTGTGGAATCGGCAACTACCTTCATTCCCTTTGCCTGAAGCTCGGGATCACTTATGAAATCCTTAACAGAGATATTAAGCTTCTGGATAGCAGGGAAGGAGAGAACCGGAAATCCCTTCTTTACATCCGAATCAATAGTGTTCTGTACCCATTCATACATATTACGTTTCATTTTTGTTACCTCCTGAAAAGAATAATGATTTTATTTTTGAGGTTATCTTTTTTGTAACCCTTCATCCAAAGAATAGAAAAATTACAAGGCTGCTTTTTGTAATTTTTTTTGAATTATGTGATAAGATTTACATATTTTAACAAAAGAATGATTATTGTATGGGATACCATATAAATAGCATTAAACAGCATTAGATTAAGAAATATAACAGATTTGAAAGGCAGAAAATATAATGCTCGCAGTAGGAATTGATACCGGAGGAACCTGTACGGATGCGGTTCTTTATGATCCGGAAAATAAAAAGATATATGCGTCGGCAAAATCAGAGACAACTCACAGAAATCTGGAGGAGGGGATAGGAAATTCCCTGAAGAAATTGCCGTTTGACGAAGTAAAAAAGGCCTCGTATATTTCGTTATCCACTACGCTGGCAACCAATGCCTGTGTAGAAAACAAGGGCGGAAGAGTTTGCCTTATCTTTATAGGCGTGAATGAGAAAACCGTAAATGAGGTATATGAAGAATACGGCTTCGAAAATATGGATGATATGGTTTTTCTTAAGGGTAATGCGAGGTCGGGCAGGGAGCCGGACTGGGATGAATTTGATAAGCTGACCGAAGACATCATAAAAAATTATGACAGTGTTGCGGTTTCGCAGATATATGCAAATCAAAACAACGGAGCCTGGGAAAAAAAGATTGCCGATATCATCGGGCAGAAAAGCGATATGCCGGTGGTGTGTGCGTATGACATCTTTCAGGATCTTAATGTAATAAAGCGCGGAGCGGGTGCAATGCTGAATGCCCGACTTATTCCTGTGATAGACAGGTTTTTTGCCGCAGTGGAAAAGGTTCTTACAGATATGAACCTGAAAATACCCTATGTCATTATGAAGAGCGACGGCTCGCTGGTTTCAAAGGAATATACGAAACGTTATCCCGTTGAAACCCTAGTCTGCGGACCGACAGCTTCCGTAAAGGGCGGAATGGAGCTGATGGGAAGTCAGGATGCTCTTATCATAGATATGGGAGGCACCACAACGGATGTGGCAATGGTACGTGAGGGTAAGCCGGTACTCGATACTGAAGGGATAAAGGTAGGAAACTGGCAGACCTTTGTAAAAGGGATCGATATAGATACATTTGCCCTTGGAGGAGATACGCAGGTTTGCTTTAAAAACGACGAGATCTTTTTGGGAAACAGGAGGGTAATGTCTCTCTGTGCCCTCGCATCAAAATATCCATCTGTATTGGATGAATTAAAGGATCTCAAGGATAAACACGAAAGCAGCAGCCGGCCGCTTCATGAGCACCTGATACTGATGACGGATCCGGCTCTTTGCAATAAAGAATTCACCGAAGAGGAACACAGGATATGTGAGGTTCTGAAGGATGGGCCGTTGGGGATCAGGCAGGTAGCAGAGCGGATAAGGCGCGATGTTTATTTTCTTAATACAAAAAGGCTTGAATCCGAAGGAATTCTGCTTCGCAGCGGATTAACGCCTACAGATATAATGATACTTAAGGGTGATTTTAAAAAGCATTCTCCCGAAGCTGCAGAATATGCCCTGAGCTTTGTCGCATCAAGCACGGGGAGAGACAAGGATGAGGTCAGGGAAGAAATCTACGAGCTGGTTAAGGAGCGCCTCTACGTAAATCTTGTCCGTTTTCTTGCAAACAGGCTTTATAGTGAAAACCGCTTTGATACGCCTGCGGAAAAGCTGGAATTTTTTTCGATGTGGAACTACAGGCACAGAAATGACGAACACGGTAATTTTCTGTTAAAGGGAGCGTTTTCTACCGGACTTGAACTTGTGGGAGTCGGTGCCCCGACACATGTTTTTCTTCCTGATGTAGCAAAGCTTCTTGGCACAAAATGTCTTCTTTCCGAGTATTCCGGAGTGTCCAATGCGCTGGGTGCGATGTTGGGTGAGGTTGTCTGCACGGAAAACGTGCATATCAGAGTTGAATATCTGATCGCGGGTACGGAGGAAGACGGAATACTCTATCACGTCTATTGTGACAGGGAGATCGTAACACAAAACAGGGAAGAAGCAGAGGAGCTGGCGAAGAAGGAATCAATACGGCGGGCACGTGAGAGGGCGGAGGCCGCCGGAGCCGTAAATATATATAATGTCGAAACAACGGTTACGGAGGATCGCGGTAAAAGCCGGGCCGGCAGTATATTACTGGAAATTACCGTGTCTTCTACGGCACACGGAAAGCTTTTTAACTGAATAGTTCTCGATCATAAAGGCTCCGCATTAAGGCGGAGCTTTTTATGTGCAAATTGTACTTAAATTAAAGAAAACGGGTTGGTTAAATAGGTCGGGATTACGGTTAAACGTTTAAAAGATTTTAAAATTACTTGTATAAATTGCTTATAATTTACGCTATCATAAACTTAAGGGTTGGGCAAAAGTGATAAATGCCTTTCGGGCGCTCACGAAAGTCCACTTAAATAAGTGACCGGCTACAAACTTACAAATAAGACAGCCGGCAAAACAACTTTTTAAACGGAGGTAGAGTTATATGAAAAAGAAAGTATTGTCATGTTTGATCACAGTAACGATGGTTGCATCATTACTGATCGGTTGCGGTGGCCAGGCAGCAGCACCTGCAGCAGATGCAGCAGCACCCGCAGCTGACGCAGCAGCACCCGCAGCTGACGCAGCAGCACCTGCAGCTGAAGAAGCAGCACCCGCAGCAGAAGAGGCAGCACCCGCAGCTGATGCAGCAGCTCCTGCAGCAGACGGCAAGGTTCCCACGATCGCATTTGTTCCTAAGGTAGTAGGACAGGCCTGGTGGGATCACGTTCAGAAGAACGTTGAAGAGTGGGCAGCAGCTAACGGAATCGAAGTTATCTACAAGGGACCCACAGACACAGACGCAGCAGCACAGGTTCAGATCATGACAGACCTTGTTAACCAGGGTGTAGATGTTCTCCTCTTCTCCCCCAACGATCCCGACGCTTGTGAAGCAATCTGTAAAGAAGCTCGTGACAAGGGTATCATCGTTATCGCAACAGAGGCTTCAGGTATGGAGAATGTTGATTACGACGTAGAAGCATTTGATGAAGCAGGTCTCGGCGGATTCCTTATGGATCAGCTTGCAGCTCAGATGGGCGAAGAAGGAAAGTACATCACAATGGTTGGTTCTATGACAATGGAATCTCAGAACAACTGGGCAGACGCAGCTATCGCTCGTCAGGAAGAAGCTTATCCTAAGATGGAGCTCGTTCCCGATAAGAGAGTTGCAGATGATTCAGACGCAGAGAAAGCTTATGAGCTTACAAAAGAGTTAATTCAGAAGTATCCCGACCTTAAGGGTATCCTTGGAACAGGTTCATTCGATGCACCCGGTGCAGCTCGTGCCATCCAGGAGCTTGGTCTTACAGGAAAGGTATTCGCAATTTCTGTAGCAATGCCTCTCGAGGTTAAGGATTACCTTCTTGACGGAACACTTGGTTCTGTAGCACTTTGGGATGCAGGTATCACAGCTAAGGCTATGCTTAATGCTGGCGTTAAGCTCTTCAACGGCGAGAAGATCGAGACAGGTACAGACCTCGGCGAAGAAGGATATCACAGTGTAGTAGTTGATGACAAGCTCATCGTAGGTGAGGGCCAGATCGCCATCACAACAGAAAACGTTGATGACTTCGGATTCTAATTTATAAGTTTTAAAACCATTAGCAAACCATTTTCAAGAGGCAAAGAAGCGTTGCTTCTTTGCCTCTGATACTAAAAAACAATAATCATATAATTAATTAAGAAGGAGGTTATTCCTCTATGTCAGAATATTTGCTTGAAATGTCCGGGATATGTAAATCTTTTACGGGTGTAAAGGCACTTGATAATGTTAATTTTAAAGTAAGACCCGGAAAGGTTATGTGTCTGGCCGGTGAGAACGGTTGCGGCAAATCCACTCTTGTAAAGATTATATCAGGCGTATATACGAAGGATGAGGGAGAGGTACTTTTTGAAGGAAAGAAGATCAGTAAGATCACCCCTGCAGAAGCAACAAAGCTCGGTATCCAGGTTATCTACCAGGATCTGTCTATATTTCCAAACCTGACAGTTATGGAGAATCTGGCAATAAATTCGGAAATAACGGCCGGGAGAGCTTTAGTAAACCGTAAGCGCTGGGAGGCGACTGCGAAGGAAGCTCTGTCAAAGATCGGCTATAATATAGACCTTTATGCAAAAATGGGAGAACTCAGTGTGGCAGACAAACAGCTGGTTGCTATTTGTCGAGCACTTCTTTTCAATGCAAAGCTCATTATCATGGATGAGCCCACAACAGCGCTTACAAAGAGAGAGGTTGATGCACTCTTCAAAACCGTAAGACAGCTCAGGGACTCAGGTATAGCTATCATGTTCATCAGTCATAAGACAGAGGAGATTTTCGAGATTTCCGATGATGTCTGCATTATGAGAAACGGTAAAAACGTATACTCAGGTCTTACAAGCGACCTTACACCCCAGCAGTTTACGTTCCATATGACGGGTCGTGAGCTTACCGCAGATCATTTCATACCCAAGAACATCAGTAAGGATCCCGTTCTTAAGGTTGAGCATCTCACACTTAAGAACAAATTCGAGGATATCAATTTTGAACTTCGTAAGGGTGAGATCCTAGGTGTTACAGGTCTTCTTGGTTCCGGTCGTACGGAGCTGGCACTCAGTCTTTTCGGACTTGAACATCCAAAGGAAGGAAAGATCATCCTTAACGGAAAAGAGGTTCATATCGGATCGCCCATACAGGCACAGAACTTAAAGATCGGCTACGTTCCCGAGGACAGACTTACAGAGGGGCTTTGCCTTAATCAGCCTATAGCCGATAATATCACCCTGTCTTCGTTAAAGCGGCTTTGTAAAGCCTTTGGTCTCTTGAAGAAACAGGACCTTATCGATGACGGAAATATCTGGAAGGAAAAGTTTTCCATTGCAACGGATGATGTAAGAAAGTTTGCATCTACTCTTTCCGGTGGAAATCAGCAGAAGATAGTTCTTTCAAAATGGCTTTCAAATGATCTGGATGTACTCATTCTGAACGGCCCCACAGTGGGTGTCGACGTAGGTGCGAAGCAGGATATACACGCACTGGTACATGAGCTGGCAAACGAAGGACTTGCCGTTATCATAATATCCGATGACCTTTCGGAAGTGGTTGTAAACTGCAGCAGGGTTATCGTTATGAGAGACGGAAAGATCGTCGGCGAGCTTGAAGAGAATGATATCACAGAAGAAGTAATCTTAGAGATTATTCGCTAAGGAGGAGGCTTAAGTATGAATACAAACAGAGTTAAGCGCATCATCGGAAGGGCAGAGTTCTGGATCTTCATCGCCCTCGTAGTTATGTGCATAGCAATTCAGGCAATATCCGGCGGACAGCTTTTTGAGCCCAGTACCGTAGTTACGATCTTAAGATCGATGGTTGTGGACGGAATGTTCGCAATGGTATGCCTCATAGTAATGGTTTCCGGTGGTTTCGATCTGTCGTTCCCGGCTATAGCGGCACTTGCATATTCGCTTTCCTGTACCATTTGTTTAAATATGGGATGGTGTCAGACAAATCCGCTGGCAGGTTTTATCATTGCAGTAGTGATCGGAGCTATACTGGGTATGTTAAACGGATGGATCATTTCAAATTTCAAGCTGGATACAATGATCGTTACCCTGGGTACACAGACCTTCTTCCTCGGTGTATCGATGGGACTTCTCCAGTTAAAGGAGATCACTTCACAGCTTCCGCTTGGCTTCAGAACATTCGGAGAGTCATACCTGTTTGAAGTAACAAACTCGGCAGGTCTTCGTTCGACAATGACAACGATGTTTATTCCTTTCGTTCTGCTTTGCTTAATAGTATCCTTCGTTCTTAACAGGACAATGTTCGGTCGTGCGCTTTATGCAATAGGCGGTAATGAGGTTTCTGCAGAGCGTGCGGGATATAACGTTAAAAGGATCAAGTTTATACTCTATACCGTAGTCGGAGCAATATCCGGTTTTATCGGAATGATCCGTGTATGTATGGCACGTCAGTCTATTCCGAAGGCTTTAATAGGAAAGGAAATGACTATTATCCCAGCCGTTATTCTTGGCGGTGCAAGTATTTTCGGTGGTGAAGGTTCTGTATTCGGTACCGTTTGTGCGGTTGCTATCATCACCGTTGTTTCAAACAGTATGTTGCTTATCGGTATCGACAGCTATTGGCAGGATTTCTTCAATGGTCTGGTAATCCTCATCGGTATCATGATTTCAGCGATTCAGACAATGCGTCGGAATAAGTGAGGAGGATGATCATTATGAAAGAAAAGATAAAAAATTACGCTTCGAAAAACGGATACACGGTTATGCTGCTGGCCCTGATGGCAGTGCTGCTTTTGTTCTTCACGATCACAAAGGGCGGTGATCTCTGGCATTTGGGTCCCTGGAAGGGAATATGTATGCAGTTCCCTGAGTTCGGTCTTATGACTCTTGGAGTAATGTTCTGCTTCATTATCGGAAAGATCGATATGTCCTTCGTGGCTCTCGGAGACTTTGCTTCTATTCTTGCAGTAAAATATATGGAAGCAAATGTTACGGAGGGAATGTCAAACGGCCAGATCGCAGGTGTTATCGGAGTAGCTTTCCTTATAGTGATCGTTATTGCGATAATAGGCGGAGTTATAAACGGTGTACTTATCACCTATCTCAACGTTCCTCCGGTTATGGCTACGATCGCGATGCAGCTCGTATGGCTGGGTCTGTCAACAGCTCTTACACAGGGCTATGCGGTATCAGGTGTTCCTCCTCTTTACAGCGAGATCGGACATATGATGGTATTCGGATTCCTTCCCATGCCTCTTCTTATATTCATCATATTCTTTGCTATCAGTGCATTTCTTCTTAAATACACGGTATTCGGAGAGCAGCTTTATATGATGGGAACGAATGAGAAGGCCTGCAGATTTTCAGCTATCAACACACACGCAATGGTTATAAAGACCTTCGTGCTGGCAGCACTTTTCTCCTGCTTCGGATGTATGATAATGGTATCTACCATGAACTCTGCAAAGGCAGACTATGGTACATCTTACGTAATGAGAGTTATCCTTATCCTGGTGCTTGCCGGAGTGCTTCCCGATGGTGGGGTAGGTAAGATCTCGAATGTACTGCTTTCAATAGTAGCCGTACAGATCATCGCAACCGGTGTTAATATGTTCCCCGAACTCAATGCTTATTATGCATCTCTTATCTGGGGCGGACTGCTTCTTGTAGTTCTTGTTATCACAGCTATTACAAACGGCGGTAAGAAGTTCTCGTTTAAAAAGAAAAAAACAAGTTAAACCAAATAGGATAAACCCGAAGGTTTAAGGCCTTCGGGTTTATTTGATCGCAGAGCCGCCGAAAGGAAATTTGTCGGCTGAAGCCGACCGGCAGCTCGCGGACGAGTAGGGTGCGATTACATCTTCCCTACTCGATTTTTTATTGGAAGAAATCCTTAACAATATTGATCTGGCATTGTTCCAGTGCATCCGGAATGGAACGTTCGCCGGACTGCATTTCCTCAAATGCCTTCAGGATATGACCTTCAAAGTCTGCCGGAACTATAAGGTCTTTAATGCCTCGAACAGGATAAACACGGTTACGGCAGTTTTCGAGTCCTCCCTTTGTAAGCTCAAGCCACGGGTAGAGGCTTAAAAGCTCGTGATGGGTGTGCGGATAGGTCATTGTGGACTGCCCGCAGAGAATGGTTTCGTAATAACTGGTCTGTCTTTGGCAGAGCCAGTGGAAAAAATCTCTTATACAGTCGGATTTTTTTGTCCGCTTGGAAAGGCAGAAATGCCAGCCCACGTTTGCGGGTGTGTTGGTGGGAAGGCAGGAGTAGCCGATCTTTGAAAGGAATTCCGGATGCAGACTGTTCTGTATGACCGAGGCATATTCGGTAAAGGAAATAGCCATGGCAATTGAGCCGTCTCCTATCTGATCAAAGGTTGTGGTATCGGTCTCAAGGAAGCCGGGGGTGTATTTTATGGTTTCCAGCAGATTCTCACAGGCTCTCACATTTTGTGGTGTGTTGAGGGACAGGATGTTCCGGTTGTTGAAAAGCCCGCCGTCAAAGCTCCAGAGCCGGATCAGAAATTCCAGGATAAAGTCCTCGGAAAGATTGCCGGATATCGCGGTGCCGTATTTGGTGGGGGAATCCGGATTGTATTCCTGAGTGAAGAATTTTGCTATGGTGTTAAATTCCTTCCAGGTCTTGGGAGGACGTATGGAAATACGGTGCTTTTCCTGATACTGATATTGTAGCTCGGGATCTTCAAAAAGATCCTTGCGGTAAAACAGGAACTGTGTGCCGCCGATTATCGGAAAACCGTAATAACGCCCCTGGATAAAAGCATTTTTTAGGTTTTTATCAAAAATTGCCGAAAGATCGTTGCAGATCCCGTAGAAAATATTGGATATATCGGCAAAGGCATTTCTTTCATAGAAATAATCCATCCAGGAAACATCCGAAAGATACATATCGTATTCGGGCTTTTCCTTTGAGGTATCCTTCTCTATAAGCTTAAAGAGATCCTTTAAGGTGTAGAAATCAAACTCCAGATTGGTATGATATTCAGTGTAAAACAGTTGGCTTATAGCCTGGATGGCCCTGATGGTCGGGAGATCCACGGATGCAATTTTAATGGTGTTGGATTTTCTGGTGTCTATGACAACGGGTTTGAAATTCGGCTCCGGAATTGCAAGGCCGGTATCTAAGATGTTGTCCCTGTAAAGCTTGAATTTACGGTCGTAAAGCTGAGAGGAGGTGTTTTCCTCCAGAAGAGTTTTAACGCTGTTAATGCCCAGATTATAAGCGGACTCTTCGGTATGCAGAACACCGGGGTGGTAATATGACTCGTTCCAGCGTTCTTCGGCAAGGGAAATGAGGCATAAATTCTCTCCGGGAGAGATGTTATGCACGCTGCAGGCCTCTATAACGCCGTCCATTATGGTCTGGGAGGAGGTGATTATGGCCTGGGGGAGGTGTGATGCCAGATAAAGCATTGTAACCTTGAAGGCACCCTCCTTTGACATATCGGTATAGAGTATATTTTCAGGATTGGTTTCTTTTGAATGTGCATCAAAGGAATCCGAATATCCGTTAATACACTCACTTTCCGAAAAGAAATCGTTGGGACCCGTAACTATTGCAATGTCATTGTACTTCTTATCCAGAAGCTCGTTTGTGAGATAGTTTACCGTACTGTAATTGTCAAAGCCGATGAAGTTTGTGGAAATATTCAGCGGCAGACGCATAATGAAAACGTTGCTGATATCGTTCTTCAGCAGAGTTTTCTTGAAAAATTTCGTATTCTGTGACTGGCAGGTCATTAAGATTATGCCTGCATAGTTCTTGCTGATATATTTCTTGATAAAGGCCTGCTCGTTATGAGGGTTGTTATAGGTGCAGGCGATGTTTACCGTCATATTCTGAGCATCGGCTTCCGAAAGGATGCCCTTTAATATGTCGGAGTTTGTAGAGTCGTCCAGGTTGGGAAGGATGACACCGATCTCGTCAGTGGTCGATACCTTCAGGTTTCTGGCAGACAGATTAGGTATATAGTTAAGCTCCTCTATCGCGTTGCGAACCTTAAGCATGGTTTTCGGAGAGAGGTTCTTTTTTCCGTTTATGCA
>JAILOD010000176.1 GCA_024691015.1 Lachnospiraceae bacterium | reverse complement strand
TCGCGAGTTTTTCTATCCTTCCAAGTCTCAAGCGGTTTTCTTCGCTTTTGTATTCCGCTATGGTCCCGCTTCCAAGACAGGCTTCGATCGGAATCGAATCATCCGAGTGATATTTTCCGGATAGATATCCCCTTGCCAATGCCGAGTAATTAAATACCGGCATTTGATTTTGAGTTAGCCAGTCACGGAAAGGTTTATTATCATCACCCGTTAATGTTACACTTCCGCCCCAGGGATCATTCTCAAGCTTTGCCAGCGAGTAAGAGGGGCTGCAAACACTGAAGGGTATAAGTCCGTGTTTTTCTGCGTAAGCATTGGCTTCTTTTGTACGCTTCATTGTCCAATTTGAACCACCGAATCGAATTATCTTTCCGTCGGCCTTTAATTCGTTCAACACCTCAACTATTTCATCCACGGGCTTTGTCGGATCATCTCTGTGAAGAATATACATTTCCACATGGTCGGTCTGCAGACGGTCCAATGACATTTTAAACTGTTCACGAATGGTGTCAGCGGAATATACATCATCGAAACCTTTCTGTCCGGGATTCAAACCCTTGTCCAGTATTACCGTCTCTTCCCTGCATCCGCGCTTTTCAAGCCATTTACCCAGAACCCTTTCTGCCTCACCGTAAGAGTGAGCAGTATCAAATACTCGAAACCCGGCTTCCCAGGCTGCATCCAAACTGTCGAAGGCCTTAGGTTCATCGCCTTCAAACGAAGCAGAGGTTGTTCCGTAAACAAATCTTGATAAGGGTTTGTTTATTTCATCTATGTTGGTATATTTCATCTTACATACCTCCTCAAGTATATTTAATATAAATCCGGCATTTATCATTGCCGTCTTTCATACAGTATCCATCGCTATACTCTTCTGTATTCATCCTTCTCCATCTTCATTTCATACATCTTCGCATCGGCTGTTTCAACATATTCATCTATATCCTGCATCCCGTCCCTGACAGGCATAAGCACCCAACCGTAGCTGACTCCTATTGTATACGGATGAGGATGCGAATCATTATACTCTTGCATCCCCTTTTCGATCTTAATCTCCATCTCCGACGTTTCTTTGCTGTCCGAAGGCAGGGCTGCCATCAGCAGAAATTCATCTCCCCCGGTCCTGACTATTCTGCTCCCTTTCGGCGCTGATTTTAACAGCTCGGCCGAGACTGCCGCTATGGCCTCATCACCGGCTGCATGGCCATATGTATCATTAAGATGTTTAAGCCCATTCAGATCTGCTACACATACAAATATATAATTTCCGGTTTTTTTCGCTTCATCCAGAATAATATCCGTATAATACTTCATTCCTTTCCGGTTATAGCATCCGGTCTGCGCATCCTTCATGTTCTCCTCGAACAGAGTTGTGTATTTATCCTGAAGTTCCTTAAGGATCGCCCGCTGTTCTGCATCTTCTTTAAGTTCTTTCTGTTTCAGTTCATGAACATCTTCTATCAGGAACAGATAATCCTGTCCGCCTGCCCTGTCCTCTTCAGTGGCATTACAGAATATTATCTTTGACCAGTAATATCTTTTATCAGTGTGACGTATCCTGCATTCATACGAAGTAAATACCTTGTCCTTAAGCTCATCGGGAAAATGCTTATGATCCGTAAATTTCAAAAAGCCTTCTCTGTCTGCAGGATGTATATTTGCATACAGATCATCGCAGAAGCTATCATATGTTTTTAATTTATCCGAAATATTACGAAGCTCGGGATTATGATCAACAACCCGGCACTCAAGTGTTTTCGCACTTACTGTCACTATCATCTGATACATACTTCTTATAGCGGTCTCTATGGTTTGTTTGATATTTTCCGGATAGTCCATAATATTCTCCAAAAGATTTTGATTATTTTATATTATAACAAAAATCCCGTTTTTCTCATAATTTTCATGTATGCTATAATATCATTTATGAAAAAATTACGACTCGATAAATATCTGTCTGATGTTCTCCCCTATTCCCGGGCAGAAGTGAAAAAAATAATAACCAAAGAATCGGTCACTGTAAACGGAGTGATCGAAACCGATTGCGGATATAAGCTCGATCCCTCCACAGACAAAATTCTTTGTGATGGTGAGGAGACCGTATACGAGCCCTTCCGTTATTATGTTCTTAACAAACCCGCCGGGTGCGTAACAGCTCTTAGTGATGACAGATTTCCAACGGTTATGGACTATCTTAAGGATATTAATACAAAGGACCTTTCTCCTGTCGGTCGTCTGGATAAGGACACCGAAGGGCTTCTCCTTATCACAAACGACGGAAAGCTCTCTCACGATCTGCTTTCTCCCAAAAAGCATGTTAAGAAAACCTATCTTGCCCTGGTAGACAGAATTCTTTCTGCAAAAGAGGAAGAAATGATCGAAACAGGCATTGACATCGGCGATGATAAGCCCTGTCTTCCCGCAGTGATCGAACATCTCCCATCCCTTGACAAAGATGGGCTTTTCGCCTACAGCCTTACCATAACGGAAGGCCGTTATCATCAGGTCAAAAGAATGTTTGAAGCAGTCGGAAGTAATGTCAAAAAGCTTACACGTACATCCTTCGCTGCTTTGACGTTGGATGACTCGCTTGAAAAGGGATCGTTCAAAAAAATATCACTTAATGATATTCTTGGATAAAATGTGATAAAATATCAGATATCAGAACATATAAAAAGGAGTACACAATCAATGAAACTTGCAGTGATTTACGATTCAAAATCAGGAAACACAAAACAGGCCGGCGAATGGATAACCGAGGGAATG
>JAILOD010000158.1 GCA_024691015.1 Lachnospiraceae bacterium | reverse complement strand
TACAAGATTGCTTACGATGGTTTTAAGATCGTCTATACGGAAGGGAACACGCTTTTGAACGAAGGAATCAACTGCGACCTTGAAGGCCATAAGGTTTGCTTCGTAATCGGGCTTGAACTGTGCAAAGCTTCTGGAAAGCTTGATCTTTTCAAGCATTGTGGAAGCGTAATCCGCCGGTTCCATTATCGTAACGCCCATAACCCTATAGGCCTGCAGCTGCTTGATAACAATGGCATCAACCATAGAGCCTTTTTTAATGATTACCTGATCGTTGTGAACAACGTCTTCTCCGATTGTCATGCCGATCTCAAGAGCGGCGGTGGCGACCATATACATGTTTTTACCCCTCCGGGCTAAATTGTTAAATAAGAATATTCATCAGGAATTATGATGAAAAAATGATATAGTTACTTTACATAAGTATATTTATTATTATATATATTGTCAAACACTCTTTAAGCTGTGCGTGACATTTTTTTATGTGTTTGATATACTTGTTTGAAAATGTTTTTTTGAATCTAAAAGCCGATTTCTTGTAAATTTTTTTAGAAGAGCTTTTAATATATATTGTTAACAGATAGGAAAAAAATATATGTCCAGAAAGAAAAAGAAAAGGTTGGGGCAGATAAAGGAGCAAGCATTCAACAAGGGGAAGGATGCAGAGGAGAGCAGCAAAGAAGCTTTGGAAGAAAGAATAAATACAGAGCTTCTGCATGAAATAAAACCGGTGGAAAACGAAAAACCGGAAGAAGGATCACAGACAGATCAGGATACTGAAAACGTAGTAAAAGAGGAGAATACTCAGGAAGCAGATACGGGACATGAAGATCCCGAAATAAAAGAGACTGAAAAAGAAGAGCCCGAAATAAAAGAGACTGAAATAAAAGAAATTATCCAAAATGAACCTGTTCAGCCTGAAGAAGTACTTGAGGATAATGTCCGGGAGGATTCCGTTTCTGAAGAAATTACAGAGAAAGAACCTGTACAGGAAGATCATACTGAGGAGCATCCGGGTACTGATGTGCCCTTAGAGGAAGAGACGGTACAGGAGGAATATTATCAGGAAGAGTCTGCATACGCCGTGACCGACGACTATGAAAATGAAACAGAAGAGGAAGCCGAGGAAACAAAAGTTAAATCCTCAAAGCAGAATAATCCGTCGAAATACAGTGTGCTCTTTGTTCCGGATAATGCGGAAAATGTTAAGCAGTTCAACATCGGCATAGATTTTCTGATAGTTCTCGGTGTCATACTTGTTCTTATATTTGTGGCCGGTGTAGCTTATGTGCTGCATTCCGCGGCGCAGGTAGAGGATCAGCAGGCACAGATTCTGGCACTTACGGCTCAGGTAAATGCATTGACAAACGCCAATGTTATGATGGAGGCAACCATCGAAGAGCTTAACAGTGAGCTCAGGGAAGCAAATGCAACCATCAATACCAGTAATTATATGAAGGAGCAGACGGAACAGGCCAGGGCCATGGACTACATTCCGTCGGGACTGCCGCTTGACGGACAGGTGTCGGTACCGTCAGCCTACACGGATGATACGAAGTACATATCTTTTGTGACGGGCAGCGGGACGAAGATAGTAGCTACCGGTGCGGGCGTGGTGACAAGTATAGTTGATGATGCAACTTACGGTCATGTTATTCAGGTTGACCATGATAACGGCTATGTATCCGTATATTATTCTACCGCGGAACCCATGGTAAATGAGGGAGACAGTGTGATAAGAGGAACACCGCTGTTTATCTGCGGAGATGAGGATTCGATACTTTATTATCAGATAATGTATGAAAATAAATATGTAGATCCCGGAACAATTATGAAAATAGACGGGTAAAAAAGAAAGAAGGAAAAGAAAAATGGTACAGAAGAATACCTGGCTCAGCTATACAGCAGAGCAGAGAAAAGAGCTGGAAGCTCTTTGTGAAGGCTACAAGGAGTTTCTCGATAACGGAAAAACCGAAAGAGAATGCACCGAAATTTCAGTCGAGGCTGCAAAGAAGGCAGGCTATAAGGACCTTGCGACGGTTCTCAAAGGAAAAAAGAAGCTTAAGAGCGGAGATAAGGTCTATTGTGTATATATGAATAAGACCATAGCTCTGTTCAATATCGGAAAAGAGCCGTTGGAAAACGGTATGAATATTCTCGGAGCTCATATAGATTCGCCCAGAATGGATGTTAAGCAGAATCCTCTTTATGAATCCAACGAGCTTTCTTACCTTGATACACACTATTACGGAGGGATAAAGAAATACCAGTGGGTAACCCTTCCCCTTGCACTGCACGGTGTGATAGTAAAGGCAGACGGAACGGTTGTTAATGTTAACATCGGAGAAAACGAGGGGGATCCCGTTTTCTGTGTTACCGATCTTCTTATCCACCTTGCGGGTGAGCAGATGGAGAAAAAGGGCAACAAGGTTGTGGAAGGTGAGAATCTGGATATCCTCA
>JAILOD010000131.1 GCA_024691015.1 Lachnospiraceae bacterium | reverse complement strand
GATCATTTCACAACGATCTACATGCCGGTTCGCGATGATATAAGGTCGAAGGCGAAGATCGAGCAGTTTGAAGCAACCTTAAGAATAATGGAATACCAGGGAGTTTTGGATAAACTCGTTAAAATAGATTTTCCGTATTTTGAGGATGTGGACGTAAGCCCTTGCGATCTGGAGAGTTCGAGCCTCGGGGAATACACCAGAAATCTGCTGCAGGGATATGGTATGAACGGATGAAGGATCTTAAAAAACTGAAAGCAGAATTAAAACAGGAGATCATACCGATGATCGATCTCTCCAGAGATGTTTCGGATGAAGAGATCGAGGAGCTTATCGACTCGCTGGTATTGTCAAGAGGGCGTGAAATGGTTCTCACTCTGAGTGAAAAACAGACGCTCAGAACGGAGCTCTTTGATTCCATCAGGAAGAAGGGGATAATCCAACAGCTTATCGACGACCCGAAGGTTACGGAGATCATGGTAAACGGAACGGAGAACATCTTCATAGAGCGGGACGGTGCCCTGTTCAAGTGGGACAGAAACTTTGAAAGCTTAAACGACTTAAACGATGTGATCCAGCAGATAGCGGCGCATTCAAACAGGGTCGTGAACGAGGGCTCGCCCATAGTCGATGCAAGGCTTGAAAACGGCTCGCGTGTAAACGTTGTAATGAATCCGGTGGCTCTTAACGGGCCGATAGTGACAATAAGACGGTTTCCGGATAAGCCCATCAGGATGGATGACCTTATAGGCTTCGGAGCACTGACACCGGAGGCCGCCGAGTTTTTGAGAAAACTGGTGATAAGTGGTTACAACATCTTCATAAGCGGTGGCACCGGGTCGGGTAAGACCACCTTCTTAAACGCCCTTTCAAATTACATTCCCTCCACGGAGCGCATCATCACAATAGAAGATTCTGCAGAGCTTCAGATAATGGGAGTTCCGAACCTCGTAAGGCTCGAAACCAGAAACGCAAATGTGGAGGGGTGTAAACCCATAAATATGCGGGATCTCATAAAGACAGCCTTGCGTATGCGCCCGGACCGAATAATCGTGGGCGAGATCAGAGACGGTGCAGCACTGGATTTCTTACAAGCGGCTAACACCGGTCACGATGGTTCACTTTCAACGGGTCACGCGAATTCGGCGAGAGACATGTTAAGCAGAATGGAGACCATGGTGCTTATGGGAATGCAGCTGCCTCTTGCGGCAATAAGGCGGCAGATAGCAAGCGCGGTGGATATCATCGTGCATCTGGGAAGGCTTCGCGACAAAAGCAGGAAGGTGCTGGAGATCACCGAGGTTACGGGCTACGGCGCAGACGGAGAGATAAAGCTCGGCCCGCTTTTCAGGTATAACGAAAATCGTCTGGAATGCATAGGGAAGCTTAAGTTTACGGAGAAACTGGAGAGGAACGGATTTGCATGAAGGATTACAGGAAATACACGTTTTGTGTTAAGGAGATTTTGATATATACGCCGATCGCTTTGGGACTGGTTGCGGCTGCAGCGTTTATATTCTATAAAAGTATTCTTGCGGTACTGTTTTTATCACCCGTAGCGGTCCTGTTTTTTAAATACAGGCGCCTGGAGCTCTTAAAGAAGCAGCAGTTTGAGCTGGCTATGGAATTTAAGGAGGCATTGAACAGCGTAAATAATTCGCTTCAGGCAGGCTATTCGGTGGAGAATTCATTTCTGGAGGCCGGTCGCGATATGACGGTGATGTTCGGGTCGGATGCATTCATTACGGAGGAGTTAAAGCTTATCGCAAGAAAGCTTCATGCCAACGAGCCTTTGGAAAATGCGCTCTACAGTCTTGCAGAACGGAGCGGCGTGGATGATATACGGGATTTTGCCGATGTTTTCAGTGCCGCAAAACGAAGCGGAGGCGATATGAACCGGATAATAA
Source organism: Lachnospiraceae bacterium (assembly GCA_024691015.1). Lineage (GTDB taxonomy): Bacteria > Bacillota > Clostridia > Lachnospirales > Lachnospiraceae > NK4A144. The sequence continues at coordinate 8,852 of JAILOD010000131.1, read as the reverse complement.
GGAGGGCATCTGAAACCATAAGCGAAAAGATGGATGTAAAAAGGGAGATTGAAACCCTTACCGCCGCAAAGAAATTCGAGAACAGGATAATGGACGTGGTGCCCTTCGCGATCATCGCCTATATAGGGCTCACCAGCCCGGATTTTATCGAAGGATTGTATCACAATCCCGTCGGAATAGCAATAATGACGGTCTGTCTTATCATATACGCCGTTGCATTCTTTATGGCGGAGAAAATAGTAAACATTAGGATTTAGCAGGGAATTTATATGATCTTTATTCACACCTTTCTGATGGTTGTCTTTATATTCTTGTGGATCTTATCAAAAAATAAGGACAGCAGTGAAAACGGAATAATGGGGATATTCAGCCGGATGGCGGCTCTTCTTGTGGGAAACAGGAAGATAAACGCGGCAAACAGCCTGTACGGGAAGCTTGCAATGCTGAATCCCACAAAGGATATAAACAAGGTGGCATCGGAATACTTTATTAAAAAGACTGCGCAGGCGCTTCTTATCCTGTTTCTGGGTAATACGTTCGCTCTTGTTTATGCGATATCGGTATACGACAGCACGGGTTTTATGAAATCCTATCTTCTGGACAGGAGGGGCTATGGCGAAGGAGAAGAGCTTATCGAGCTTTCGGCATATTCCGACGGCGAGATGCTGACCGATGATCTGAAGCTGACCGTAGGTGAAAAGCAGTATACCTCGGATGAGATCCTTACGATCTTTAACGAGATAGAAGAAAGGCTACCGGGCGAGATAATCGGGGAAAATGAAAGCTTCGACCACGTAAACAGGGATCTTGAGCTGATCACAGCTCTTCCGGATTATCCGGTCAGCATTGAATGGGAAAACGATGATTATACGGTAATGGACAGGGAAGGTCACATAGCCGCGGATTTTTTGAATACAGAGGGACAGGTTTTAACCTTAAGAGCCATCATCACATATTTTGATGTGCGCGACGAATATGAGATTTTCGTGCGTGTTTATCCGAAGAAAAGAACCGGCAGGGAAGCCATGGTTGAAGCACTTAATATGAAGATAAAGGAGAACGACGCACTTACGGTAAGTACGGATAAGATGGTACTGCCGTCTTCAATAGGAGACAGGCAGCTTGATTATAAAAAGCATGAAACAGATACGGGGCTTTGTCTCTTCGTGTTTTCGCTGATCGCAGCCGTCCTTGTTTATTACGGGCGGGACCGTGAGGTAGCGAATGATATACGAAAGAGGGAAAGGGAGCTGCTCCTTTGTTACCCCGAAATAGTCAGCAAGCTGACACTACTCATCGGCGCGGGGATGACAATAAGAGGTGCGTTTGAAAAAACAGCATCGGATTATGAGAAGCGTCGGGGAAACACAAGATTATTCGCCTATGAGGAAATGCTCATAGCCGGTAATAAAATGCGAAGCGGTGTATCGGAATTTGAGGCCTATTTGAGCTTCGGTAGCAGATGCGGAATATCCCGTTACAACAAGCTGGGTTCGCTTTTAGGGCAGAACCTGAAAAAGGGAAATACGGGAATACTCGCTCTCCTGGAGGAAGAAATGAGACAGGCATTTGAGGACCGCAAGAGCATGGCAAGAAAGCTGGGAGAAGAAGCAGGTACAAAGCTTCTGCTCCCGATGGGAATGATGCTACTTATCGTTATGGTGATTGTCATCGTTCCGGCATTTTTATCATTTGGCATATAGAAAGGAGGTGGGAAATTGGTAAGAGATTTTCTGGAAGATGAATCTGCCATAGGCACGGTGGAAATGATCTTAATACTTGTTGTACTTATCGGCCTGGTAATTATCTTTAAAAGCCAGCTGACAAATCTGGTCAACGATATCTTTAAAACCATTACACAAAAAAGCAAATCTATTTAAGCAAGATCGCTTAACAAATCGTAACTGTAAACAAAAGAAACTGAAAATTCCGACTGAAGTCGAAATGAATGAGCACAAATAATTAGAGAAAAACGGAAAACGGAGGTATCTATGAATAAAGGGACCATTACGGTATTCCTGAGCCTGGTACTGACCCTGGTTTTATCGCTTATATCAGCCTGTATTGAAGGCGCAAGGGTAGCAGCCATAAGATCACGCATAGAAATGGTTAGTGACATGGGACTGTACTCGGTCTTTGCGGAATATAACAGAGAGCTTCTTAAAAGCTATGATCTTTATTACATAGATACCTCATATGGAAAAGGAAAGCCTTCACTGGAAAACACGAGGGAGCATTTTAAAAGCTATGTTTCCTATAATCTCGATCCCTCAAAGGGACAGCTCAGTTTTTTCGATGTGGATATGCTGAAGTTAAAATGCAGCGGGGTGAGTCTGGATGCACCCTCTTATGCAACGGATAATGCGGGCCGTGTGTTTAAGCGCCAGGCTATAAGATCCGTAAAGGACCGGTTCGGGATAAATATTCTGAATTCGGTAAAGAATAATCTTTCAACCTATAAGGCCGGCGACTTTGAAAACGACCGGGCTGATAAACAGATAGAAAAGATTCAAAAGAAGATGGATTCCTTAGACTGGGAAGGGGCTAAAAATCCGGTTTCCGGAGTGTTGGACAAAAGAGACGGGATCATCGATCTTATTATGAACCGGCAGAGGAACATATCCGAAAAGAGCTTTGAACTTAACAGCGTGGCATCGCACAGGAAGCTTAACGAAGGCATAGGATTGGTTAAGCCCGCGGAGGATCCGGACAGCTTTACAAACGAGCTTTTGTTTGACGAATATCTGATGTGGAAATGCGGTAATTTCAGGAAGCTTATCGGTCACGAGGATATGTCCTACGAGATCGAATATATCCTGAACGGCAAGAACACGGATAAGGCAAACTTAAGGGAAACCATTAATAAGCTGTTTATAGTGCATCTGGCAAAGGATGTAGCCGCCGTTATGAGTGACGGAGCAAAAAAGGAAGAATGTAAGAGCGTTGCACTGGTAATATCGTCACTTTTATTATTGCCCGAGCTTGAGGAGGTTCTGACCGAATTTTTTCTGTTATCCTGGGGCTTTGCGGAAGCGGTAGTGGATGTGAGGACCTTGCTTAACGGAGGCAGGGTTTCACTAATAAAGACAGGCGATGATTTTAATATTAAAAATCTTGCAGGCTGCCTGGCATTTATGACAATGAAGGGCAGATCAGCCGAAGAATCACAGGGAGGACTTTCGTATGAGGATCATCTGAGGATATTTCTGGCACTGCAGAACAAGTCGGAAAAGGTAATGAGAAGTATTGATGTAATTGAATTGTATATGCGTACAAGAGAGGGCAATTCATCCTTTAAGATGGATTCCTGCCTTGAATACGTGCAATCGGAATTGACGGTAAAGAGCGGCTTTGGATACGAATATTCGATAAGACGGGAATTCGCGTACGAGCCGGTGATCGAGTAGTGATAAAAAAGCTTTGGGACTTCTTCGGATGTCCTGTTCAGGTCTAAGAAACTAATAAAATGATAGAGCATAAAAACATGTCAAAAATCACGTCAGAAAAGAACCCCCAAAATATAGGCAACATCTCCTTGAAGGATCTGAATAGGGCGTCCGAAGCGGCCCTTAAGGGCTCGATCACAATAGAAACAGCGCTTGTGCTGCCTCTGTTTCTGTTCGCTGCACTGACATATATGTATATCGGTGAAGCCATACGTTTTCAGGGAAATTTAGAGGAAGCGCTGCATCAGAGCGCAAGAGAGCTCGCAACCTATGCTTATGCCTATGAAACCGGGCTTAATACCTCGGGAGGGCTGTTAAGCGGAAAAGTATTATCCCTCACAGTCGCCTCTTCGATGGTGAAGGCGCATCTCACAGAGGAAGCACCTGAAGGAGCGCCGGTGGAAGGGAGCTTAGGCGGTGTCAGTTTCTTCCGTTCATCGGTCCTCGGCGGCGATGAGATGGTAGATCTTATTGCTTCATATAAGGTAGACACACCGTTTGATATTTTTAACATAAGAAATTTTACGGTTCTCGACCGGGCCAGGATACGGGCTTTCACGGGATATGATAATACCGGAAGGCAGTCGGGTTTAGATGAGGAAGAGGAGGAGATCGTCTATATCACGGAGCACGGAACTGTTTACCACAGAGACAGGTCGTGTTCGCATCTGAATTTTAATATAAGGACGGCGGATGAGAGTATGCTCTCATCGGAAAGAAACAATTCCGGAGGGAAGTACTATCCTTGTGAATTCTGCGGTGGCGGCAGCGGGGGCATACATTATATAACCGACGACGGTGACAGATATCATTCGTCTCTTACTTGTCCGGCCCTGAAAAGAGGGATCCGCGCGGTGCCGATCTCGAAGGTTGGCGGGAGGAGACCCTGCAGGGACTGCGGGTATTGATGGTGCTTAAATAAGTAAAATACGGTATTACCGGAGGAAAAATGCTGGCAAAAATCTTATTTGGAATATTCATTGTGATCTGCACGATCACGGATATAAGAAAACGAAGGGTTTATTTTGAAATACTGATCCCGTTTGCGATAGCCGGGGTGGCGCTGCAGTTCATCGAACCGTCTCTGTCACTTTTTGAATTGCTGGGAGGCGTGGCTCTGGGCGGCGTGCTTATGGGGATATCGGTTCTTACCTCAGGGAAGATCGGCTTAGGTGATGGTCTGGTGTTTGTGGTATGCGGAATATATCTGGGAATATTCACAAGCCTTTGGGTGCTGATGATAGCGGCTTTTTTATCGGCACTTGTTTCGGTTGGGCTTCTTATAACAAAGGCGGCCCGTAAGGAAAGTGAGCTTGCCTTTGTGCCGTTTGTGATGATCTCGTATTTTGTGGTTTTGATTTTTTAATTCAGGCTGTATGAAATTATAAAGGAGGCTTTTCATGAAGCTTAAGGGTTCTTATACGGTGGAAGCGGCTTTGGTGTTTCCGTTTATTATGTCGGTTATTGTCCTGGTTTGTTATCTCTCTTTCTTTATTCACGACAGAGCTGTTATGGACGCAGCCAGTTATCAGGCTGCGCTCCGTGGCTCTCTGGTGACGGCCGAAAAATCGGATTTCGTCGGAAAGGCTGAGAAGGCGGGAGACGAGCTTTTGAAGAATGCTCTGCTGGTGACCAGGGTCAGCGAAAAGAGCGTGGAGCTTGATAATAATACAATTATAGTGAAATACAGCGGGGACTTTCTGATCCCCTACGGTGTAAATTTTATCCCCGGGATACCTCATTCGATACCGGTGAGTGTGGAAAGCCGCGCAAAGCATATAGATCCAACGGGCTTTGTGAGGTCCTGCAGGATAGTTGAAAATCTGGGAAAAGGAGCCTGAGGATATGGAAATAAGCTTTAAACAGGATATAAATCATAATTACATGATCCTAAAGAAGATGTACCCGCTAAAGACCCCGTTTGCGGAGAAGATGCTCTCTCATAACGATATAAAGGGACTTTTGAAGCTCAGCGTGCAGCATTTAAACGGCGAGACCTATTATTACTACGATATTCGTTCGAGGCAGCCTTTAGATACGCTATACGAGGGACGGACCATCGGATATACGGAGCTTAGAACGCTTTTAAGCCATCTGGTAAATGTCTGCCGCAATATGGAAAAATATCTGCTAAAAGGGGCGGACATTCTGGTGAAGCCTAAGTGCATCTTCTGGGATCTAAAGGAAAACGCACCGGTGTTTTGCTGTTATCCGGAAAATGAGGATGATCCTGCGAAGGAATATCTGGAGTTCGCGGAGTTTATGATCGACCATGTGGATCAGAATGATGACAAGGCCGCACATCTGGCCTATGACTATTTTAACCGCGTCTCGGACGGGATATTTTCGCCCGAAATGCTGTTGGGAGAGCCGGAGGAGAGTGCATCCGAAGATGATGAGACAACATCAGATGATAACGAGACCGGCTTCGAGGGCTGGGATTTTGAGGATGAGCCGGCGGAGAGCTATGACAGAACCGTAAGAGACACCCGGAATATGGATTTTTATGAGGAAGAAGGGAAGAACGCTGATAAAGCGAATGATAATAAAAAGTTCCTGATCAGCTGTGCGGCTGTGCTAATGATCGGGATCGGAATATATAGTGTTATCCTGCTTTATCCGTCAATTTTAAGCCTGGCAGGTTTATCTTATGAGCTTGCACCGACTATAGGCGGTGGCGTTATCGTAGTGACGGGGATCGTGATAGCAGTGCTTTATTATATGAATAAACGCGGGAAAAAGACAGAGGCTGCCGCAGGTGGAAGGGGTGAGACAGATATCTTTCATAAGGAAGGGGCACATTTATTCAAAAATGACAGTGCTTTTTACAACCCTGATACATTGGATGAAGAAATACATCCTCAAAAGGAACCTGCTTATAATATGGAGCAGCTCGAATACGAGGCTGGAAAACGCGTAAACAGCCGGAGGGAGGAAAGCTCCCAGACTATGCTTCTTACGGATTATCTTCAGGATGAAGGGTCTTCTGAAACGAAGAAAAAGCGGATCAAATGCTCCGTGGCCAGGCTTGAAGGAGAAGTAGATGGCGAAAAGCTCAGCTTCAGCGTGGAAAAATCACCGTTTATTATAGGAAAGCTCGAGGGCAGGGCCGATGCTGTCATAGAAAACAAGCGTGTAAGCCGGATCCACGCCTGTATAAGGCAGGAGGCCGGAAGGTATTTTCTGTCGGACTTAAATTCCACCAACGGGACCTGTTTAAACGACCGTCTTCTTCAGCAGAGGGAACAGGCGGCGTTGGAGGATGGAGATATCATCAAGATCGCAAATCTTCAGCTGACGTTTTCTATATAAATATTTATAAAAATATTTTACTCCTGAATTTAAAAATCAGGAGTAAATTTTTTATGCGTTACTGGCATTTCGGGTCGATAAAACGGCGTATTAGTGCAATATGAACTAAATCGACAATCAATTATGTGTATATTTACCATAGAAATTCGCAGAGATAGTTATATAATTGAAGTGAAATTGGATATAAAATATTTATATTAACTTTTATATAAATTTTACATTGCTCTTATATAAAGAAGGTGGAAAATGAAAGCCAATATAAAACAGATCAGCGAGAAAACAGGCTTTTCGCCGGCAACGGTATCCAATGCGCTAAATCATAAAAAGGGCGTAAACAGGGAAACAGCCACAGTGATAATGGATGCCGCCAGGGAATTGGGATATATCAGCGAAGAGGGGATCAGGAAGATCAAATTCGTTATGTACAGAAGAAGCGGACAGATCGTGGATGATACTCCTTTTTTCGGTCTTATGATCGATGGTTTTGAAAGGGCCTGCCGGGAATCCGGATATGAAATGGGAATGGTATATCTGGAGCGTTTTGCTGAGGATTATGAGCAGCAGGTAGAACAGCTGCTTAACGACATCACATCGGCGGTGGTACTTCTGGGAACAGAGCTTGAAAGCGAAGACATAAAGCTCTTTGAGAATTCCAAATGTCCCTTTATGACACTCGACTATTGGAGTTCGGATATGAAATTTAACGGGGTTGCGATCAATAACTTTGATTCAATGCGTATGGCAACCCATTATCTTATCGAAATGGGGCACAGGGAGATCGGTTATTTGAGCGGGAAGGTCAGGATCAAGGCATTCAGGCTGAGAAACCGCGGTTACAGACATGAGCTTGATGTTTCGGGTATTCCTTATAAGGAAGAATATCGTATTCCGCTTTCCACTACGATGGATGGGGCTTATCAGGATATGAGGGAATATCTTAAAGAAAAGCCTGCGCTGCCGACAGCGTTTATTGCTGATAACGATATTATAGCTCTTGGTGCCATCAAGGCTTTACAGGAGGCCGGTATCAGGGTTCCGGAGGATGGCTCGATAATAGGATTTGATGATCTGCCTTATTGCGAGATCTCCAATCCCAGACTTACATCTATGAGAGTTCCCAAACAGGATATGGGAAGAATAGCGGTTCAGAAGATGATAGATATACTGAAAAGCGGAGAAAGCGTTAAGACAAAGATAGAAGTATGTACCGACTTTGTTATCAGGGATTCGGTCAAAAAACTCAATTAAATCAGTACAGATAAACCATTTTAATAATAAAGAAAAAACGGAGGAGAAGTAAATGACTAAAGCAAAGATCAAAATTGGTTTCGCACCCACGAGAAGAAGTATTTTTTCGGCACCCGATGCCCTGAAGTACGCAGATCTCACTCGCAAAAAGCTGGATGAGCTTGGAGTTGATTATGTCGATATTAAAGACTGCAACGAGGAAGGCCTGCTCTATGATGACGAAGGCCTTGAGAAGATCCTTAAGAAATTCAAGGATGAAAAGGTGGACGGACTGTTCATTCCTCACGAGAATTTTGGTACCGAGTATGAGTGTGCACGTCTGGCAAAGGCCCTTGGTGTGCCGGTTCTGCTCTGGGGTCCCAGAGATGAGCGTCCCGAGCCCAACGGTATGAGACTTCGTGATTCCCAATGCGGACTGTTTGCAACAGGTAAGGTGTTAAGGCGTTTTAAGGTGCCCTTTACTTATATGACAAACTGCAGACTGGACGATCCTGAGTTCAAAAGGGGCATTAAGGATTTCATCGCTGTTTGTAATGTTGTTAAGACCTTCAGGAATATCCGCATTCTTCAGATCGGTCCCAGACCTTTCGATTTCTGGAGCACAATGTGTAACGAGGGTGAGCTTCTGGAAAAATTTAATATCCAGCTTTCACCTATACCGCTCCAGGAGCTTGCCGACGAGATAGATGCGGTAAAGAAAGAGGGGACAGAGGTTAAAAAGGTTGTGGAATATTGCAAGTCCAATATGAATTGCGACATTGCAGATAATCTGCTTGAAAATGTAGCTGCCCTGAAGTGTGCCATGACAGATCTGGTTAAAAAATACGGCTGCAGTGCTGTTGCTAT
>JAILOD010000126.1 GCA_024691015.1 Lachnospiraceae bacterium | reverse complement strand
AGTCCAAGAGCTTTATAAATGTTTCCGATTTTACGAGCCACCGTAGTCTTGCCGGTACCCGGGCCTCCCTTAAATATCAGGTGCAGACTGTCTATATCAACTATGCTGTCAATACCGACTTCTTTTTTCTTTTCAGCGGCTTTTACCGCATTAACGTTCCTGTTGATGACTTCTTTAAGTTCTTCCATTCCCTCCATTTCGTTGAGGTCATATAGAAGCTCATCCAGGTCTTTACTACCTGCATTTTTATGGTTTAAAACCGCAAGCAGGTCTTCTCTTCTGATTATTTCATAATCGTTGTTTCCCGGAACGCCTCCGTTCCTGATTATCGCACTGATCCTCTCATCCTGAGCCTGTTCTACCTGCTGTAAAATACCTCTTACTCCTCTGGCATTTCCAAAATCCGCTGCTTTTGAACGGGAATTGATAAGCTCTGCCAAAACATCGTCAACATTCTTGTCAAGAATTCTTTTGTCAGCTTTAACCATGCTGCGGAAAATTGTTGCAAGTTCATCGGATGAATAATCCTCAAAGACAATATGTCTTCCTATCCTGCTTCTTAAACCGGTGTTTGAATCCAGAAATTCGTCCATCTCCCTGGTATATCCGGCAAAAATAACAATGATGGAGTCCCTGTAATCCTCCATTGCTTTTATTAATACAGTGATCGCTTCCTTGCCAAACTGATTCTGGGTAAGTCCGTAGGCCTCATCAATAAAGAGAACCCCTCCCATAGCACGGTTTATCATATCTGTGGTCAGTTTCTGTGCTTCACCGATATACTGCCCCACCAGATCGGTACTGTTACATTCAACCAATCCTTCTTTGTTACCGGGAAGCAGTCCCAATGATATGTATATTTCGCCGATTATTCTGGCAACGGTAGTTTTACCGGTACCGGGTGCACCTTTAAAAGCCATATGTCTAAAGCCGCTGTTGCTTTCTCTCGATATGCCTGCCTCTTCAGCCGCTTGTTTTGTAATAATACCGTTAAGCTCATCTGCCACCGCTGCCTTTACACTCAAAAGACCTGTAAGGGAATCAAGCTTCTTGATAAGTTCATCCACATCCTTCTTTAACCGGCTACTGTCAAAGTCCACGGCCCTTAACGTAACCATGTCTTCATCTTCCACATCTTCGAGCAGTTCAAATCGTTCCGCTGCCCTGGCCTTGGCATCATTAAGCTTATCATTAAGAGAATGCCCACCTGCGAAGGTAGCCATTTTCATCTCCTTTGGAATACGTTTTGCAACGAGCGCTTTGGCCCCTTCATCCAGGAGCCAATTGCTCCTGTCGGCCAGTTTCATGAAAATCTCAACCATCTCATCGGGACTGTATGGTGCAATATCGATGTGCATGTACAGTTCCCTGAGTATATCGGTCTCCTCGCCAAAAAGCTGTTCAGCGCTATCCCTGTCACCTGTAATAATGACACTAACCTTTTCCTTGTGTTCGCGAAGATATTTCAACAGCTTCCATGAAAAATCACCGAATTTACCGTTCTGGTCCTTCGCTCTCTCAATGTTCTCAACTATAAGTGTCACATCATCAAGGCCATTCAGGGCATTCAGATTATCAATAAACTCTTTGGCTTCAACAGATACAGCTTCTTCTGCTCCTCTGATGCCAAAATCACATAAAAGGGAACCGATGGTTACAGCCAGAAGGGTTTTACCGCAGCCCTTGCCTCCTGTGATCAAAAATGAAGTACTCTTCAGCATATCGGGTTTGAAATTCTCATTCCAATCCTGTCGCTCCGTCTGCATTTTTAGCACATGATAAAAATTGCTTAACCTGGCCCTTGCATCCTGCATACCCACAATGTCTTCAAATCGCTCCTCAATTGATGGGGGTTGCTCCGCAACTGCAGTCTCCTTTTTTGTTTTCTTAAACGCGGCACTGCTTGCAAGCTCTGATAAGGATATTGTCGAAATGCGGTTTGCTTCCTTTGGCTTTTTTGCGTTTGTATGAGGCTCGGGTTTGGATGCTTTCTCCTTTTTACCCGATGCCAATGTATTCTTCACCTCATCAATACGTTCTTCGTATGAAGTATTCTCAAAAAAGCGCTCAAATCTGCCAAGCTGCCTTTTCGCCTCGTCAAATTCATCGTTTTTCAGGAGAAGTTCAAGATAGAGTACGTAGTACTCTTCATCATTGGAAAAATCGATGAGATACACCTTAAGGAGTTCCAGCTGTGTTGCGATGGGATCCTTTCGAAGTCTTGATGCCTCAAACCTTGAGAGCATCATGATCTCGTCTGAAAGAAAACTCTCCTCCAGAGAATCAGCCAGAGCATCCAGCTCGTCCGAAGCTCCCTCGCCCCCATTTCTTAAAAGTTTAAACAGGCTGTCGACTGCAACAACATCATCAAACTCTGTAACCGCTCTCTTGTAGCATCGAAGTGCTTCTTCTCTTCTCTTCAGTTTTTCATATGCCCATCCCGCAAAGCAAAGGCTCATATCATCGTCTATGGATTCGATCCCGGTGGAATCCGCCCATGAAACGATCTCCGCGGGCCTCATTTCTCTCTTTTTTTCAGCTAATGTTTCTCTGTCCATATTTTTATCCGTATCAGTTTTAACTTACACTTGTTCTCAGTGTAATACCTGTCATCATGGCTATATCTTCCGGTGTGATCTCTGTTTCCTTGGGCATCTCATAGTCGTAATGCCAATCCTTTTCCACCGGAATATCCACGTGTATATGAAGCACCTGGAATTCATTCAGTTCATAAGTAATATTAACATCCGTATCCTCGGGAAGATTTGGAGGAAGCAAGATATCCCTGTCACAAAGTTTCTTGTCCTTTTCCGGATCCTCTGATTCTCCTTCGGTAACCGTAAGCAGAATGCTCCTCTGATTTCTGACTCTTGTCTGCGCGGTTCTGGTATAAGATACGGGTAGACTCGAGTTCTTTTCTATAAGCACATAGTTCTTCTGCTCATTTCTGTCAGCAAAATATAAAAACCCTATACCATGCGAGCAAACATCTGTGAATGCTTTTCTTGGAGTCTCCTCAACTTTAAGACTCGCAAATATTGCCGCACCAATGGCTACGGCTTCATCCGGATTAATATCCCTGGCCGGCGCTCTGCCCGTAAAATCCTCTAATCGTTTTTCGATATACGGAATTCGGCTTGAGCCGCCAACCATTAGGACTGTATTCAGGTCAGCAACGGTAAGTCCGGCATTTTTGAGAGCCATCTTCATCCTTACCTCTGTTGCACGAAAGACCCTGCTCAAATAGCTCTCAAAGAAATCTCTTGTTATCTCTACACTGTCTCTTATATCACCTATTTTAATCGGGATACTCGCAATTTCCTTTGCTGAAAGCTGGATTTTACACTTTTCTGCCCGGTTAAATATATCCTGCAGATCTTCACGATATTCATCGTCCTCTAAGTCAAGGTCATATTTTTCACGAAGGTATCTGCATACCTCATCAACAATATGTATGTCAAAGAAATGGCCACCGGCTCTTGCTATACCGTCATTAGCCAAAACACGGATATCTTCTCCGTCGACTCTGACGATACTGACATCGAAGGTTCCGCCACCGAGGTCATAAACCATTACATTGCCGTGTTCTATTTTGTTCTTTCGGATATAGCCTAACAACGCTGCCGTAGGCTCATTGATAGAGGCCACCATGTTGACACCGGCTATTCTGGCTGCATCTTCTGTTGCTACTCTTTGGGAATTGGTGAAATATGCAGGTACCGTGATCACCACATCGTTAATGGGTTTACCCGAATATGCCTTGGCATCCTGCACTATTTTTCTGATGATAAACGCACAGATCTGCTCAGGGATATAAGTATTGCCGCTGCTCATCGTATACTTAACAGATTTGCCCATGTCATTTTTAACAACCGAAACCACATCCTTCGGATGAAGAACAGCGTTTTCCTTTGCCACTTCACCGATAATGATATTTCCCTGTGATTCCTCATAAAAAACAGAGGGTGTTGTGCGCTGTCCCTCTGAATTGACAACAACCTGAACGTTGTCATCACCGTCCAGATACGCTGCCGCCGAATAAGTTGTTCCCAGATCAATGCCCAGAATCATCGTGTTCCCCCCTCATATCGTTCTTTCCAATATCGATCATCCGAAAAATGCCTGACCCGCTCTCCCATAATATACCATCTCAGACTGTCTGATCTATCGGATACTTCAACGATATGTATGCTATCATTCATACCTGCATCCGGTCAAGATATTTATGTGTATTTATGCCTGTTATTCTCAGGTTTCCTCATCCTCGAAAGGACCTTCTACATGTGCCAGTTTTTCCTTTATTCAATCAAATATTGTAAATCCGTTGGATCCGTCGTTAGCCGCTTCCTCGGGGCTTGTCCAATCATAACCTCTTTGTTCGAATGCGGCTTTTTTGTA
>JAILOD010000081.1 GCA_024691015.1 Lachnospiraceae bacterium | reverse complement strand
GGAAATGAAGAAGTGGGCGCTTATAAGTCGATCGATATGGCTGAAGCAAAAGAAATCTTTGATAAGGGCGGAGATTTCATTATCCTGGATGTGAGGAGACCGGGAGAGTTTGCCGAGGGACATATACCGGGTGCTATAAATGTAGCAAATGAAGATATAGGTCAGGAAGAAATTGCAGAATTGCCGGATAAAAAGCAGACCATCTATGTATATTGCAGAAGCGGACGCAGAAGTAAAGAGGCCTCGGCAAAGCTTGTTGCAAACGGGTATGAGAACATAGTTGAGTGCGGAGGCTTTAACAGCTGGACAGGAGAAGTGGAAAAATAAAAAACTGCTTGACAGTAAGTATTATTTTTGGTATTTTATAGGATACGCACGAAAAAATTCATATTAACAAGCCTTGCATCCCCCGGAGGTAGAGGTACCAATGATGTAAGATCAGAGGATGCTGTAATTGATGATTTTAAAACAGATTAGACATTACACAAGGAGGCAACAACTATGGAATATCCTGTTATTGACACCAAGGCAACCGGCAAGAGGATCAGGGAACTCATTAAAAGCCACCATATGAAGGTGGAAGAGGTTGCAAGGTTCATGGGCTTCGAATCCGTTCAGGCCGTTTACAAGTGGCAGCGGGGCGACAGCCTTCCGACAGTCGACAACCTGTATGCATTAAGCAGCTTGTTCGAGACGTCGATCGACAGCATAATAATAGGCAGTAAAGAAGAAGAGGACGCAAGTCCTCTTCTTCCGTTTTACGGGATTTTTGAACTTACAGTTTATAGTGTTTTTCTGAATTCTGCTGCATAATAGTTTATAAGAATAAATATAAAGGAGAACGGCTCTATGAAATTATTGCATACATCGGACTGGCATTTGGGAATGACGGTCCGGGGCGGAGTGAACTATGAGGACGACCAGAAATTTTTCATTAATGAGATATGTAAGATTGCCAAAGAGGAAAATGTCGACGGTATAATGATCGCCGGAGATATTTTCGACAAAAGCATAGCTTCGTCAGAGGCAATAAAGCTTTACGATGATACCGTGACAAGGATATGTGCAGATATGAATATCCCGGTATTTATTATTGCAGGAAATCATGATGGTGCAGAGCGTATTTCCCAATGCAATGAATTGCTAAAGAAAAGTGGCCTGTATATTGCCGGTTCTCTTACCGAAAAGCCGCAGGTGGTCAATAAGGGTGATGTGGATATTTATCTTCTGCCATGGATATCTACGGATAAGGTGCGTGCGGTTTATCCGGATAAAAAAGATGAGATAAGCTCGATGGAAGATGCGTATCGTGTCGTGCTGGATAAATATCGGGAAAGTTTTAAAGACGGGCACAAAAATATACTTGTCGCTCATGCCTATATAGTGGATGGACAGACATCTGAAAGTGACATGGCAGCAATAGTTGGACAGGCAACCATGGTTGGGTCTGATGTGTTTGAAGGTTTTGATTATGTTGCTTTGGGGCATTTGCACGGACCGCAGAAAATAAACGATAAGATACGCTACAGCGGAACTCCTATGCCGTATTCATTCGGAAAAGAAGAAAAACAGGAAAAGAGCGTGGTAATTATTGATACAGAAAGTTTAGAACAGAAGGTTATCCCGCTTGAGCTGTTGCATAAGAGATGTACTCTTAAAGGTACATATCGGGAGTTAATGGATGCTGATCATGACAAGGATATTTTGGACGCGTATGTCCGCCTGGAGGTTACAGATAGTTATGTCGGACCTGATCTGATGGCAGCATTCATGGAAAAGTACGGTAATCTGGTCGAAGCAAAAGGTAAGGATTATGATAAGGCCGATGCAAGTATCACAATGACTCTTGAAGATCTCGAAAAAGCAACCACAGATCCGGAGATTGTGTTTAAGCAGTATTTTAAAGACATGATAGGTGGAGAAGTGGATGATCATTATACAGAGCTTTTTAAAGAAGCTTTGGATGAGTATGAAAAGGGGGTGATTGAAGAATGAGGCCGATAAAAATTGAATTTCAGGCATTCGGACCGTATGTTGGAAAAGAAACGGTTGATTTTGAAGCTATTTCGGAGAAAGGGCTGTTTTTGATCTGCGGTAAAACGGGTTACGGCAAAACTGTGATCCTGGATGCTATGACATTTGCGTTATACGGGAAAAGCAGCGGGAACGGTAGGGACGATTTCGAGGCCATGCGTTGTACTAATGCCGATCCTGATACCTCTACATATGTATCCTTCGAGTTTGAGGCTGACTCAAAGTACTATAAGTTTGAACGCAGGCTTGAAAAAAAGAGAAAGAATTATGCAGCATCATACAACATATCCAAAATGGATGAGACGGGCAATTGGCAGCCCATGCTGGAAAATGCAAAAGATAAGGCTTTGACAGAAAAGGCAACGGAGCTTATAGGTCTTGATTATAAGCAGTTCAGACAGGTTATCATTCTCCCACAGGGACAGTTTGAAAAGCTTCTTACATCAAATTCCGAGGATAAGGAACAGATACTCGGCAGTATTTTCGGGGAAGAGAAGTGGCAGAAGATAGCGGATAAGTTTTATGAAAAGGCAGAAAGGTGTAAGAGTGAGCTCAGGGCTGTACGAGATAGGATAAATAATTCTCTGGCGGAGGAAGAGTGCAATTCCATTAATGAGCTGGAGCTTCTGTTGGAGAGTAAGAAAGCCTCGGAAAAAGAGCTTGATGAAAAGTATAATGAGACCGATTACGATAAGCTCGCAAAACAGCAACAGGAGATCTTATCACTTGCAAAAAGGTTTGGGGATCTTCATAAGGCCGAGGAAAAGGTTAATGAATTATCATTAAAAAAAGAAAAGCGTAACGGCTGGGAAAAATCAGCGAAAGACGCAAAGCGTGCGGAAAAAGTAAGGTCTCTTATAGAAGATTGCAGAAAAAACGAAGCTCTATATGATCAGCGCAAGCTTGAGGAGGCTGATGCAGAGAAAAATAAAGAGCTTAAACGCAAGGCTTCCGAAATGGCTGCAAATGAGCTAAAGAAGCTTACCGAAAAAGAAAGTTCAGTAGAGGAATATAAGAAAACAAAGATCCTTTACGAGGGAAAACGAAATGATTATGATGGCCTGGATGAATTAGAAAAAGAACTGGAAATCAAAAATACAGAAGCTGAGGCGTCAAAAAGGAACGAAGATGAAGCAAAAAAGCAGCTTACGGAATATGAGCAGGC
>JAILOD010000016.1 GCA_024691015.1 Lachnospiraceae bacterium | reverse complement strand
GGTTCGAATTCTGCGATCGTAGTTGCCAGATTGACAAAAGTTTCCTGCACAGGCTTGGCACCGTTACGATAGGTGTCCGGCCGTTCCGGCCAGATCATCCAGATCTTTTCCTGCTCTTCAAATTCACCCGGCATACGAAAGCCATCCTGTTTAGGGGTGCTGCCGGTGATCGCTTTTGATGTTGCGGATATCGTTGGGCCTGATACAGTCGCATTATCTGAGGTGCTTCCGGTACTGTTTTCTGATGTAGCTGATGTCTCTGAGCCTGATACAGTCGTATTATCTGAGGTGCTTCCGGTACTGTTTTCCGACGTTTCGGATGTCTCTGAGCCTGATTCAGCCTTCTCGGTTGTCTCCGTAACTGTATCTGTAGCTGCCTCTGTAGCTGAGGCACTCTTGGTGCTTTCTGATGCTGCGGATGTCTTAGAGCCTGTTTCAGCCTCCTCAGCTGTCTCCGTAGCTGTATCTGTAGCTGAAGTGCTTCCGTTGCTACTTTCTGAAGCTGCGGATGTATCCGGGTTTGATGTTAATTCCTCAGGTATTGTACAGCCGGTTAGCATATTTGCCATTGCAAACATTAAGAGCAACGAGCATCCCAGCCTTATCGCCTGTAAAAAGCGAATCTGTTTCTTCATTGTAAAACCTCCTATCTGTGAAAAAGAAAAACTGTACAGATCAATGATAAATTATTAATGCTTATATGTGAAGTCTCACATGACTGGTTACTGTTTCTATTCACACTTTTTTAAGGACGGCACCCAAAAAAAGCGGGGTTTAAGCTCCGCAGATTGGTATAGATTATTCATTTACCACTATGTTATAATTTATATGGTCAGTCAATAAAGCATGGAGAACTCATATATCATCTTAATATCAAGATTTGTTTCTTATTCTCTGTGCCCGTGTATCATAATAAAAGGCGTACCATTATGAATAAGATTTCGGATTTAGAGCAGTATGTACAAAATCACCTTGAAGATGCAATAGCACAAGACTGGATCATCGCCTATTTCCAACCGGTAGTACGCAGTCTTACCGGTGAGCTATCCGGTTTTGAAGCTTTGGCAAGATGGAACGATCCGACATATGGATTTCTGACTCCCGACATTTTTATTCCACCCCTTGAAAAAAACGGAAAGATATATCTTTTGGATCTGGCTGTACTTGAGATCATTTGCAAAAACTACAAAGAGCAGCACGACAGCTCATTTGATTTCATCCCCGTCTCGTTTAATTTATCCCGTCTTGATCTGGAGATCAGCGATATACATGAACGGATCAATTTTATTTGTGATAAATATGATGTCCCACACAATATGATACACATTGAGATCACCGAAAACTCTTCAGGAGAAAAAGAGGAAGCCCTTGAGGAACACATTCAATGGTTTCATCGTGATGGGTTTGAAGTGTGGATGGACGACTTTGGAAGTGGACTTTCTACACTTAATACATTACAGACACACAGCTTTGACGTAATAAAACTTGATATGATGTTTTTACGCCACTTTAACAAAAAAGGCGAGCTTATTCTGCGCTCTATAATAAAAATGGCCAAAAACCTGGGCATAGGCACAGTATGTGAAGGTGTAGAAACTATGGAACACTCACAGTTTTTGAAAGAAACAGGCTGTGAGCGAATACAGGGTTGGTACTATGGTCGTCCGCAGCCGGTTGAAGTGATTAAAGGGCTGGTACATAATGACGAGCACAACTATGAAACAGCTGATGAACAGGTTTATTGGAATAATATCTCAAGTATAGACCTGCTCTCCGGATATCCGGAAATGATAGTCGAATACTCTGATCACAAATGGATCCCTGTTGCGATAAATAAACAGATGATCAAAGCCTTTAGGGAGATCCATCCGGAAGAAAACATAAAAGTGCTCGGCATGTCAATGAGTCCGCAGCATCCTTTATATAATATGATCGACGATTTATTCTCCCAGGTTTCAAGGACAAGGGAAAGCCACAAAATCGATTATATAGATAGTGGTTTCCTTGTACTTATGAAAGCTGCCTATATCGCATCGTTGAATGATAAAACAGCCTTAAAGGTCACTCTCAGAAATATATATACGGAATTGGAATATAAACGTAATTCAATGCTTGAGAACGGACTGGTTGGCCTTTATTCCCAATTTGAACTTGTAAATCTCATCAGTCCTGACAGAGATTCGGCTATGCAGATCTATTCCAATGCAAGCTTTGAAAAAATATACGGACAAGGCAGCCTTCTCACCGGTATCAAGGAATTTACCGAAACTGAGGTGTTTATTGATGACAGGGAGCGCTACCGCAGATTCATGGATATGAGCACATTAGAGCGCCGCTATAAAGAGCAGGAAAGTAATTACCTGACAGAGCCATTCCGTTTAAAAGACAAGAAAGGCGGCTTCCGCTGGAAGCAGGTGACCTTGCTGAAAATGCTTTCAGATGATGAAAGACAGTACCTTTATGAGATTCAGCCTGTAAGTAAAGAGAAACGCGATGCTCTTGATAAACAATACGGCAAGGATATGTCGAGATCATAATATAAAAGCATTACATATTTTCAGCTAGGAAGCTGTGTCAAACACGACAAGCCCCGTCACACAAACCGCGGAAGTAGATGTAAATAATGCCTTGTCAAAGGGTGTTATCACTCCGGTTTTTGTTGAAACAGGGAGCATAAG
>JAILOD010000007.1 GCA_024691015.1 Lachnospiraceae bacterium | reverse complement strand
CAATCCCCTTTACGGAAGATTATCACTTATTCTTCATATAAGAGATTTTGATTACTATGATGCAGCTAAGTTCTACCCCAACCTTTCGCCAAAAGAAAAAGTTGAAATGTATTCCGTTTTTGGAGGGTCTCCATATGTACTGGGACTTATAGATGAAGCGACTTCTTTGGAAGAAAATATAAAGAAGCTGCTCTTGCCTGAGACTGGTTTGGTTCGGGTTCATATTGAGAATACTATGATCAAAGAAATAAAAAAGACATTCGACACACGTATTCTTGAGGCATTGGGGAATGGTAAAAAGAAGTATTCTGAAATACGAGACTGGATGAGAAGCAACGAAAACGGACTTCTTGATAAGCAGTTGAAGATACTTCTTGATATGGAAACAATCAGGAAGGAAGGGCCTATTAACAAAAAGAATGATAAGAAAAAGCAATTCTACGAGATAGAAGATAACCTTATGAGGTTTTATTTCACTTTCATTTTCGGTAATGCCGGAATAATAACAAGAATAGGACCGGAACAATATTATAAGCGCAACTTTGTAGAAAATCTTCGTGAGTTTATCAGCAGAAGATTTGAAGGCATTGCACTCGAATACTTCCACAGACAAGCTGTTAGATAATATGAAGTGACCTCACATTTGCAGCAACGTGGATTTACCCGTATACTTGCAGGTGGAAACCAAAACAAGCGGGAGTTACCGCATACAAAAGGAGGTCACTTATGTATAGAATAATCAAAATCGGTCTGGATGTCCATAGCACAAACTACACAATCTGCGCGATAGAGCCCGTGATCGGCGAGGAAGACAGAGTTCTGGGAACAGCTCAGGTCGCTCCCGACTATAAGGAGATCCTGCTGTTCATCGAAAAGCTCAAATACAAACTCGGGATCGATCATGATTATGACATCGTATGCGGTTATGAGGCAGGCTGCCTCGGATATTCCTTATATAACCAGCTCACGAAAGCCGGTGTAAAGTGTGTGATCCTTGCGCCCACAACGATGATGACCCAGCAGGGAAAGCGGGTCAAGACCGATGCAAGGGATGCGAAGGTGATCGCCCAGTGTCTGGCAAACGGGACCTACCACAGTGTTTATATCCCAACAGAGGAAGACAACTCCGTCAAGGAATATCTGAGGATGCGGGATGACCATAAGCTTGCACTAAAGAAGGTCAAGCAGCAGATCAACGCCCTCTGTCTCCGGTTTGGTTACAATTACGAAGGCACCAAATGGACAGCAAAGCATATGACCTGGCTGAAAAAGCTGGAGCTCCCCGCATTGGTGCGGGAGACTCTGGATGAGGATTTGGGCAGCTACGGTGAATATATTGCCAAAATCGAGAGGTTCGATGCCCGGATCGAAGAGATTGCAGCGCAGACCCAGTACCAGGAAAAAGTGAAAAAACTTGGCTGCTTCCTGGGCATCAAGACGCATTCGGCCCTCTCCCTGATCGTAGAGACCGGAGACTTTACGAGGTTCACGAAAGGCAATACCTATGCTGCCTACCTTGGACTCGCGCCGGGAGAAAGCTCAAGCGGCACTCACATCAGCCGCACCGGGATATCAAAGACCGGGAATGCACATATCAGGACCCTGTTGACCGAAGCCTCCAGGGGTATCTGCAAAGGGGCGGTAGGGCAAAAGTCCAAGGAGCTGAGATCCCGTCAACAGGGAAACAGCGCCGAGGTCATAGCCTACGCCGACAAAGCCAACACAAGACTGAGGAGCCGGTATTACCGGTTCATCCGCCACGGAAAGAAGAAAAATGTGGCAGTCACGGCAACGGCAAGAGAACTTGCCTGCTTCATCTGGGGCATGATGACTGACAACATAAGCGTTAAGACCACTTAAGTTTGGGGTACATTAGAGCCGTCTGCCAGTCAAGGGTAAAATAAACCGCTGCGCGGCCCTTGACAGCCATCCGTCCCAAATGTAAGACGCATCTAAGCAGCAATCAGCAGTAAACTGCAGCTTGCTGCCGGAACAATAATAATTGAACAACTGTCAGTATCTGCAAGGAGCTGTGATCACTGTAAGGTTCGAACTATCTGCGTTTCCACTATGTTGGCACTTTGGTGATCCACGCTTTTAGATCGCAGAGTTCACGGCGGAACCATTAGCCTGTCGGTAACCAATCCACGTATAACAGAGTGGCCATATGCCGGGAACTGTTAAATTAGGGCTCCTTCCAGATGCTGACAGACCATACAAATGTGATAGTCAAGAAAAGTTTGTTGAGTGCTCAATCTACCTCTTGACAAAAGTCACTTCATAACAGTGGAGTGAGCTTTGTGATACTGCCAAGAATGCTCTTGTGGATGAAGTTATATTCATTAAGATTAAGATTAAGTTTTTCCTTTGGAATGATAGCTTCGAGGTTTTCAATTCTTTCGTGGACCTTTTCTTTTAATTCCTTAGGTATGCCTGAGATTTTTTCATAGGCAGCCTGGGATTTTTCATTGAATTCCTCGTGGGCACGCTGTACGTCTTTCAATAGCTTATGCAGGCTTACTTCGGTAAGAGCCAGATCGGCTCCGAGAAGGGCAGCGAGAAACAGAGCAGATATTTCATACAGTACGGGCGGGAAAATGATCCTGAACGAAGTTACGAAGGGTATAAGGAATTTTACAACTAATACTCCTGCAATACCAAAGCAGACAGTGACAGGTAGGCAGATACGTCCATGGATATTAAGGGGAATATTGCTGTAATCCCACCATCTGGCATTAAAGCGCTTCTCCAGAAACCACGATGTGGAGTATTCGGTAATTGCAGAAACAAAAGCACAGAAAACAAAAAGTGCCCAAAGCGGGAAATAGGGACTTGAGATTATGGGAAAGATCATAGAGAGTAACGTTACAGCGGTAACGCAAAATCCATAGATAGGACAAATCGGGCCGAAGAGAAAACCTCTGTCGGCCCACTTTTTTTCTACTATGGTACAGTATATGGATTCCCATATCCATCCGAGAAAACTGTAAAAAATAAATTCAACAAAAATATAGTTTATTATCATTTGTTATGTGTTGATCAAATCTTAGTCTTTGTCGTGCCACCTAAGAATTCCGGAAGGCTTTTTCCGTTCTTTTTCCATTCCATATATTCGGCTGTGGACGCAAACATTACATCACCCGAGGAATTGAGGGCTGTTTCAACAGAGTCCTGAATAACGCCGATGATGAAGCCAACACCGACTACCTGCATTGCAACATCCTCAGAGATTCCGAAAAGCGAGCAGGCCATGGGGATAAGAAGAAGCGACCCGCCGGCAACACCGGATGCACCACAGGCTGCAAAGGTGGCAACGATCGATAAGAGAAGAGCGGAGCCGATATCAACATTTACTCCGACGGTATTTGCTGCGGCTGATGTAAGAACGGTGATGGTTACGGCAGCTCCATCCATATTTATAGTGGCACCGAGAGGTATGGATACGGAATACATCTCTTCGTCAAGACCAAGCTTTTCGCAGAGCTCCATATTAACCGGGATATTTGCGGCGGAGCTTCTGGTAAAGAAGGCTGTAAGACCCGACTGGCTTAAGCATCTCAGCACCAGTGGATATGGGTTTGTCTTAAGTGCAAGAAATACGATCAAAGGGTCGACAACCAGAGCCACAATAAGCATTGCGCCTACAAGCACCAGAAGGATCGAACCGTAATCCGTGAAGATGGATAAACCGTTTGTGGAAATGTTTGTAAATACAAGACCCATAATACCGAAGGGAGCAAGATTTATGATCCATCTTACAATAAGGGAAACGACTTCTGCCATTTCGTGGAAGAAGACCTTTGTAGGTTCGGAAGCTATCGCTTTAAGAGCAAATCCCGCAAGAACCGACCAGAACAGGATGCCTAAGTATTTTCCGTTATAGAGAGATTCGATGGGATTTGCAACCATACCCATAAGAAGGTTTTTTAATACCTCGCCGAGACCGGAGGGGATTACATCTGCTTCTGCACTTGAAGTGAGCTTTATTGATTGCGGGAAGGCAAAGCTAAGTGCTACGGCAACGATTGCTGCAAGCAGCGTGCTTACCAGATAGAACAGGATGACCGTTCTAAACTGTGAGCCGAGTTTTTTTCTGCTCTGGCAGAGAGAGGAGGAGACCAGTACAAATACCAGAACAGGAGCGATGGCCTTCAATGCACCGACGAAGATATCACCGAATATTGAGATCCAGGTAGCGCCCGGGACGGTAAGACCAAGTGCAGTTCCGATTATAAGACCTATAAGGATCCTCAGTATTAAAGGTGTTTTGCTGTAGGTTGAAAAGATTTTTTTGATAGCTTCCATGATCAGATACCTCGTTTTTGTTAGTTAAAGTTAGAATCCAAAGATATAATATTACTAATAATAATACAAAAATTGATATATTAAAAGTGTATGTGTAGTTTTTCCCCTTGTATAAATACATAAGATATAGTAACTTAAATTATATTGTTTTAATAAAGATTGGGGGAACAGATATGGCTAAAACTGTAACTAAAACAATGACCGGGGAACAATATCCAAAGCTCAATATGAGAATGACTTTGATACTTTTCGCGCTCATACCTATCATTTTAACATCTCTTATTATAGGGTTCGTATCCATTACCAACAGTAAAAACCAGATTAAAAGCGACACCCATAATACTCTTGTTCAGGTAATATCCGATATAGGTGGTACCTTCGATAACATCACAACAACAAACAAGCAGATTCTGAAAGCCTATACCACTGCACCTGTTATCAGGCAGATGCTGGAGAATCCCGATGATCCTGAGATAGCTGCTGCGGCACAGCAGTATACATTGGATTATTTTGCGAATCTTGAAGGATGGGAAGGAATATATCTTGCAGATTGGAATACAAAAGTTTTAACCCATCCGAGTGAGGGTGTGATCGGTGTAGTTCTTCGTGAAGGCGATTCGCTGACAACTCTTCAGAATAATATGCTTTCCGCTCCTGACGGGGTATTTAATACGGGCATACTGGTAAGTCCTGCTTCGGGACAGAATATCATGTCCATGTATGCACCCATCCTTGTTGATGGCCAGCCCATTGGATTTGCCGGTTGCGGTTTTTATGTACAGAATATTGCAGAGAAAATATCTGATGTTTCAAAGCTGAATATTTCCTCGGGCTATACATATTTTGTAGATGCAAGCGGAATGATGTTATATCATCCCACTCCGGAAAAGATCGGTCAGCCTGTGGAAAATTCCGCCGTTAAACAGTTATTGGAAAAGATCTCGGCCGGAGAACATCCCGAACCGGACATAATAACCTATGATTACAAGGGAAGCGTAAAATATGCCGGTTATTATATAGGAGAAAATGAAAACTATATAGCGGTATTTACAGCTGATGAAAAGGATGTATTATCCGGTGTTACACGTATACAGTTAAGCATCATCATAATCTGTATCATCTGCGTGATCATTTTCACTTTGGTTGCATTGTTTGTGGAAAGAAAGATTTCAGTTCCGCTTATTTCCGTTGCTTCTTCTTTAGACGAGCTCAGTACCGGAGATGTAACCGCTGAATGTAATGCACAGTCAGGAATCCGTGAAACCTTCAGTATCATTAAATCGTATAATAAACTCAGAGCAGCGCTTTCGGATTCAATGTCATCGGTAAAGGAATCCGCTGATCTGCTTAATACCTCCATTATAAAAGTTGACAATATGACCGGAGAAAATGTTGATTCCGTATCCCAGATCGACCGGGCTATAAACGAGGTTGCACAGACTTCTCAAAGCGTTGCGCAAAGTGCGCAGACAATGTCTGCAAAGGCTATTGAACTCGGTGATAATATTGAAACACTAAACGACAATGTCAACAATCTTTACAATGCATCAAATACTATTAAAACGGCAAATGATGATGCAACCGCTCGTATGAAATCGGTTCTTCTTGGGGCAGATGAATCCGTGAAGGCTATGGAGGATATCAATAACAAGATAACCGAAACCAACACGGCAATATCAGAGATCAGCTCCGCGATCCAGGCCATCGAATCCATTGCAACACAGACAAATCTGCTTTCACTCAATGCCTCTATAGAAGCTGCCCGTGCCGGAGAAGCCGGAAAAGGCTTTGCGGTTGTTGCAGATGAGATAAGAAGCCTTGCAGATTCCTCAGCCGAATCAGCTAAGGAGATCAAACAGATCATCGGAAACGTTATTGAGATATCGGGCGGAACCGTTGATATTTCGAATCGTGTATTTGAAGTCATAAATAAGGAACGCACGGATATAGAAGACGCTCAGAATAAGTTCAATATTCTTTCGGATTCTGTTGAGTCTTCCATAAACGAGATCGAAACCATAAGGCAGATGACGGATAAGCTGGAGGGGATCAAAACCGAATTGACAAATACCACATCGGAGCTTGGAGCAATATCGGAAGAACTGGGTGCTTCTGCCGAAGAAGTAGCCGCCTCCTGTCAGACAGTTACAGAGGGCTGTGTGGATACACAGAGATCGGCTTCCGAAATGAGTGAGGTAAATCAGAAGATGAGTGAGGCGATCGCATTCTTCAAGCTGTGATCATAGTTTTAACTGTTTAAAGATCAAGTGACTTAAATCCTCTGCCCGATGTCAAACTATTCAGTCGGACAGAGGATTTTTATGTATTTTGGCAATGTTGCGCTTGTGTGGTATAATCAGTCAAACACATTATTAATTATATGGGAGGAGATAAATTATGTGGAACAGGAAAACGGTTAAGGAAACAGGAAAGGCAAGAATGAACCAGAATTACTGGTTGTCGGTTTTGGTAGCTTTTCTTTATTCGATAATTTTTAGCTCAACAGGTGCGGTAAATTCTCAGGCTGTAGTATCATCAGGTAAATTACAGGATTTTATCAATGATCCGGATTTCCTTGCCATAATTTTGGGAATAGTAGCATTCGCTTCGGTGATCGCAGTGGTTTCATTTTTTGTTAAACTTTTCGTGCTGAATCCTCTTGAGGTTGGCTGTTTTAGATTCTTTTTTGCGAACCAGGAAGAAAAGGCACAGCTTGGAGAGCTCGGATACGGATTTGTAAACAGGTATTTTCGTTCTGTTTTTGCTTTATTCTTAAGAGAGCTGTTCATTGGTATAGGTCTGTTTCTCTTTGTTATTCCGGGTATCATCATGAGTTTTTCATACAGGCTTGTGCCATACATACTTGCCGATGATCCCACTCTTGATGCAGGAGCTGCAGTGCACAAGTCCAGAATGCTTATGAAGGGTAATAAATGGAGAATGTTTGTATTCGATCTTTCGTTCATTCTCTGGGAGCTTCTCGGATTGATCACATTAGGCCTTGTTTCGATCTTCTATGTAAATCCTTACAAGAAGAATGCGGAAGCAGCGCTGTATAAGGCAATAAAAGAATCAAAAGGAATGTGATCAGATAATAGCGGATTTTCCGGCAGAAGAGTATTTCTTCTGCCGGATTTTTTTGGTTTTGAGCAACTGGTTTCACTTCCTTAAACACAGGATATTTGATAAAATTATGTTTAAAAGGAGGATCTGACATGAGACCTATAGACAGTTATCCTACAAACAAGATTGGAGATGTGGAATACCGTATAGGCCGTATTTTTCCCTTTGGTGCGTATACCTATGGGGACGGTATAGTTAATTTTTCTGTATTTACAAAGGATGCCACGTCTTGTTCTCTGCTTTTGTATCATAAGGGTGAAAAAGAGCCCTATCTTGAAATACCTTTTCCCGATGAATTTAAGATCGGCAATGTTTATGCGATGATGGTATTCGGTCTTAACATAGAAGACCTGGAGTACGGTTACAGAATGGACGGCGAATACAACCCGGAGAAGGGCCTTTACTTTGACAAAAGCCTTCCTCTTCTGGACCCTTATGCCAAGGCGGTTTCGGGAAGGACTGTCTGGGGGAAGGAGCCCGATAAAAATGATCCGTTCCAGCACAGGGGACAGATCATAATGGAGGATTATGAATGGAACGGCGACGTGCCCTTAAGAATACCTCAGAAGGATCTTGTTATTTATGAAATGCACGTTCGGAGCTTTACCCGGGATGATTCCAGCGGGGTTAAGAGAAAGGGAACCTTTGCGGGACTCTGTGAAAAAATACCGTATCTTAAGGAGCTTGGGGTTAATTGTGTCGAGCTTCTTCCGATCTTTGAATTCGACGAGTTTGAGAATTCCAGAGTGATCGATGGAAAGAGACTGTATAACTACTGGGGTTATTCTACGGTGAATTTCTTTTCTCCCAAGGCCGGTTATGCGGCAAAGGGGGATTTTGGAATGGCGACCGATGAGCTTAAGAACATGATCAAAACCTTCCACGCTAACGGGATAGAAGTAATTCTTGACGTGGTTTTCAATCATACAGCTGAAGGAAATGAAAACGGGCCGACAATCTCATATAGAGGAATAGATAACAGGACCTATTATCTTCTTACTCCCGAAGGTTATTATTATAATTTCAGCGGTTGCGGAAATACCATGAACTGCAATAACGCTGTGGTTCGAGGCTGCATCTTAGACTGTCTGAGATATTGGGTGTCGTCATATCATATCGATGGCTTCCGGTTCGATCTGGCGTCTATTTTAACCCGTGATGAAAACGGCGCACCGATGATATCGCCGCCTCTTCTGGAGTCTCTGGCGCATGATGCGGTTCTGGGCAGTTCCAAGCTTATAGCTGAAGCCTGGGATGCGGGCGGGCTTTATCAGGTAGGGTCATTCCCTTCATGGAAGCGCTGGTCGGAATGGAACGGGAAATACAGGGATTGCCTGAGACGGTTTATAAAAGGGGGAGATGAATGCGCACCCGAGCTGTATATACGTATTGAGGGTTCCGGCGATCTTTACGGGGACAGGTGGCCTGCGGCCTCCATTAATTTTGTTACCTGCCACGACGGTTTTACCTTGTACGATCTTGTTTCCTATAATGAAAAGCACAACGAGGGTAACGGTGAGGAAAACCGGGACGGCTGCGATGATAACTACAGCTGGAACTGTGGAGCAGAGGGTGAGACGGATGATGAAGGGGTAAATGAGCTCAGGCTTCGTCAGATGAAGAATATGATGACGATCCTTCTTACATCCAGGGGTGTTCCGATGATCTTATCAGGAGATGAGTTTGCCAACACGCAGTTCGGTAACAACAATGCTTATTGCCAGGATAATATTATTTCCTGGCTTGATTGGAACAGGAAGGAGAACTATACCTCTCTTTACGATTTTGTGAAAACATTGATCGCATTCAGGAATGCTCATCCCGTTCTGAGGTCGGATAGCTTTTATACCGGGAACAATGCTACGGAATATCCGGAGCTTTCGTTTCATTCGACCGAGTCCTGGGTATTGGACAGGAATGCACCGGCGCTCTGCTTTGCATATATGTTTGCGGAGGATCATGAAAAATACAAGACAGAAGAGGATGTGTTTATATATGTCGGTGTGAATGCGCATTGGGAAGAACACACATATTCGCTTCCTGTCCTTCCAGAAGGCTTTAAGTGGCATCTTTTAACTGAGGCCTACGGGGCTCTTTATCCTGTCGGAGAAGAGATGCTGCTAAAGGACCAGAGCTCTATTCTGTTGGGTGGCAGAACCACGACGGTGCTGGTGGGGAAGAAGGCAGAGGGAAGGAAGCGGAGAAGTACGGGTTGACTTACGAGATCAAATGGAGTGATCAGAACCGTTCCTTCCCGGTGATTTTCAGGTGGATTATAATAAAAAGTACCTTAGTGGGAAGAAATGGCTGTCAGGGGTACAAAAAGCCGTATTTCAGTTCGGAAATTGAAATAAAAAAGTACCTTAAAGGGAAGAAATAACTGTCAGGGATACAAATTGTCGTATTTCTACCGGGAAACTGTAATAAAACCGCCCAATAATTTATTACTTATGATAAAAAATGAATAAAAATATCATATATTAGATTGAAATACGGAGTGAATATTATTCAAGACAACAGAAAATAAGCGGTTGTTTTGTCAGTTGTTTTTTTGTGTAAAAGAAAGTGCTGATTTTATGCGGTTTTGAGGCCAATTGTGAAATATTGTAAAGAGAATTGAAGGTATTTTCAAACATTTTTTTCGCATGTTTTGATATTAATAATTATATTGATTTCATATATATGCAATAGTAATA
>JAILOD010000325.1 GCA_024691015.1 Lachnospiraceae bacterium | reverse complement strand
GTCAGAGGTGTTATCAGAGAGGATAAGGACGCACTTGATGCAATAGAGGCGGTCCTGCCGGCCGGAACGCTTTCGGGGGCACCGAAGATCAGAGCCTGTCAGCTTATAGGAGACCTGGAAAACAATAAGAGAGGCATTTACGGAGGTGCTATCGGGTACATAGATTTCACGGGAAATATGGATACCTGTATTGCCATAAGAATAGCTTATAAAAAGAATAATAAGGTGTTTGTACGAAGCGGCGCCGGTATCGTTGCCGATTCGGTTCCGGAAAAGGAATATGAGGAATGCCTGAATAAAGCGAAGGCCGTGGTTAACTCGCTGAAGCTGGCAGGGGAGGTGGAAGAATGATATTACTGGTTGATAATTATGACAGCTTTTCCTATAACCTCTATCAGTATGTGGGTGAGATAGAGCCGGATATAAAGGTGATAAGAAACGATGAGATGACTGTAGGAGAAATAAGAGACCTAAAGCCGGATCATATTATACTTTCTCCCGGCCCAGGCAGACCTGAGGATGCAGGCGTGATAATCGATATCGTAAAAGAACTGGGAGGAGAGATACCGATACTCGGCGTGTGCCTGGGACACCAGGCCATATGTGCGGCATACGGAGGAACAATAACCTATGCAAAACGTCTTATGCATGGGAAACAGTCACAGGTGGATTTTAATAATAACAGTCCTCTGTTTAAAGGAATACCCAGGAGGGCAGGTGTCGCCAGATATCATTCACTGGCCCTTGACGAGGCAACTCTTCCTTCCAGCCTTAGCATAATTGCAAAGACCGAAGACGGAGAGGTGATGGCTGTGGAACACGAAAAGTACAAGGTATACGGTGTGCAATTTCATCCGGAATCAATTATGACACCGGATGGTAAAAAAATATTAAATAATTTTATAAAGGAGATTTGAATCATGATTAAAGAAGCGATAGTAAAGATTGTAAACAAGGAAGATCTTACCTACGATGAAGCCTATACCGTTATGAATGAGATCATGAGTGGGGAAACTTCTCCTACGCAGAATGCGGCTTTTCTTGCCGCACTTTCCACAAAGAGCGCAAGAGCAGAAACTACGGATGAGATTGCAGGCTGTGCGGCTGCCATGAGGGAACATGCTACCAGAGTGGATACGGGAATGGATATTTTCGAAATAGTGGGAACAGGCGGAGATAATGCGCACAGCTTTAATATTTCCACCACTTCTGCACTGGTTGCGGCAGCGGGAGGAATAAAGGTTGCAAAGCATGGTAACAGAGCAGCTTCATCCAAGTGCGGTACGGCCGATTGCCTGGAAGCTCTCGGAGTAAATATCGATCAGAGCCCCGAAAAGTGTATCGAGCTGCTTAATGAAGTAGGTATGTGTTTCTTCTTTGCACAGAAATATCATACGTCAATGAAATATGTCGGGGCTATCAGAAAAGAACTTGGGTTCAGAACAGTGTTTAATATCCTTGGACCTCTCACAAATCCCGGAACACCTTCAATGCAGCTTCTCGGTGTTTACGATGATTATCTTGTAGATCCTCTCGCACAGGTTCTTATGAGTCTCGGAGTTAAAAGGGGAATGGTTGTATACGGACAGGATAAGCTGGATGAGATATCATTGAGCGCACCCACGACCATCTGTGAGATCAAAGATGGCTGGATGAAAAACTTTGTTGTAAAGCCTGAGGATTTCGGTTTTGAACGTTGTACAAGAGATGACCTGAAAGGCGGTACACCCGAAGAAAATGCTGCCATAACAACGGGGATTCTTAAGGGCGATAAAGGACATAAGAGAAATGCGGTACTTATGAATTCCGGAGCTTCTCTTTATATAGGAGGTAAGGCAGAGAGCTTTGCGGAAGGTGTAAAGAAGGCCGGTGAGATCATTGATTCCGGAAAGGCGTATGAGGTTCTTCAGAAATTTATAGAAGTCAGCAACAGGTAAGGAGAGGCAACCAATGACAATACTGGATCAGCTGGCCTCTTACGCAAAAGAGAGAGTGGTGGCAAATAAGGAACGAATAAGCTTAGAAGAGATAAAGAGAAGGGCAGAAGGGCTGACAAAAGGAGATTTCGGATTTGAAAAGGCTTTAAAGAAGGATGATATTGCTTTTATATGTGAATGCAAAAAGGCGTCTCCTTCAAAGGGGTTGATAGCTCCGGATTTTCCTTATCTGGAGATTGCCGGGGAGTATGAAGCTGCAGGAGCGGATTGCATATCGGTGCTTACCGAACCGAAATGGTTTTTAGGGTCTGACGAATATCTTAAAGAGATAACGGAAAAAGTTAATATTCCTGTAATAAGAAAAGATTTTACCGTGGATGAATATATGATATATGAAGCAAAGCTTCTGGGTGCATCTGCCGTGCTTCTTATCGTGGCGATACTTTCAAAGCAGCAGTTGAAAGACTATATGGCGCTTTGTGACAGCTTAGGCCTTTCGGCGCTTGTGGAAGCCCATGATGAGAGTGAGGTTAAGCTTGCAATAAAGGCCGGAGCACGTATAATAGGCGTGAACAACCGTAATCTGAAGGACTTTACGGTAGATACCGATAATTCAAAAAGGCTGAGGGAGCTGATACCTGAAAATGTTATCTTTGTTTCGGAAAGCGGAGTAAAGGACAACGACGATATCAGAAAACTCAGGGAAATAGGGGCGGACGCAGTGCTTGTGGGCGAGGCTCTTATGAGAGAAAAAGACAAGAAAAAGAAGCTTAACGAGCTTAAAGGTTTTTAAGGAAAGGAAGTAACAAAATGACTAATCCAAAGGGCCGTTTCGGGATTCACGGGGGACAGTACATCTCCGAAACACTAATGAATGCGGTGATCGAGCTTGAAAAAGCCTATGATCATTACAAAAAGGATCCTGAATTTAACAGAGAGCTTACGGAACTGTTTAACGAATATGCCGGAAGACCGTCCCGGCTGTATTATGCAAAAAAGATGACGGAGGACCTGGGCGGAGCAAAGATCTATTTAAAAAGAGAGGATCTGAATCATACCGGTGCCCATAAAATAAACAATGTTCTCGGGCAGGCATTACTTGCAAAGAAAATGGGCAAGACACGTCTTATAGCAGAGACCGGAGCAGGACAGCATGGTGTTGCAACAGCTACGGCGGCAGCGCTTATGGGAATGGAATGCGTTGTATTTATGGGTGAAGAGGATACAAAACGCCAGGCGCTTAATGTGTACAGGATGAAGCTTCTGGGGGCCGATGTAGTACCGGTTACAAGCGGTACGGCAACCTTAAAGGATGCGGTATCCGAGGCTATGAGAGAGTGGACATCGAGGATTTCCGATACCCACTATTGCCTTGGATCTGTGATGGGCCCTCATCCGTTTCCTACGATAGTAAGGGATTTTCAGGCAGTTATCTCAAAAGAGATAAAGGAGCAGATGATGGAAAAAGAGGGAAGGCTTCCTGATGCGGTAATTGCCTGCGTAGGAGGAGGGTCCAATGCCATAGGCTCGTTCTATAATTTTATAAATGATGAAAGCGTGGAACTGATAGGCTGTGAGGCAGCGGGCAGAGGCGTGGATACCTTTGAGACCGCAGCAACGATAGCAACGGGTAAGCTCGGTATTTTCCACGGGATGAAATCCTATTTCTGTCAGGATGAATACGGCCAGATCGCACCGGTATATTCAATATCCGCAGGACTTGACTATCCGGGTATAGGGCCGGAGCATGCCGCACTTCACGACAGCGGAAGAGCAAAGTATGTTCCGATAACGGATGAAGAAGCGGTTGAAGCCTTTGAATATCTTGCAAAGACCGAAGGGATAATCCCTGCGATCGAGTCGGCACATGCAGTTGCATACGCAAGAAAGATCGCGGGAGATATGGATAAGGATAAGATAATAGTCATTACGATCTCGGGAAGAGGAGATAAGGACTGTGCGGCAATAGCCCGTTACAGAGGGGAGGATATCCATGAGTAAGATAAAAGAGGCATTTGATAATAAAAAGGCTTTTATACCGTTTATAACCTGCGGAGATCCGGATCTTGAAACAACAAAAAGGACCGTGTGTGCTATGGTGGATAACGGAGCCGATCTTGTCGAACTTGGTATTCCCTTTTCGGATCCGACTGCTGAAGGGCCTACTATACAGGGGGCGAACCTGAGAGCTTTAAGCGGCGGAGTAACGACTGATAAGATATTCGATATGGTAAAGAGCTTAAGAGACGATGTAAAAATCCCGATGGTATTTATGACCTATGCAAATGTGGTATTTTCATATGGATCGGATAAGTTTTTTTCAAAATGCAAGGATGTGGAGATAGACGGGATAATAATCGCTGATCTGCCCTACGAGGAAAAGGAAGAATTCCAGGATGTCTGTGATAAATACGGAGTTGATCTGATCTCCTTTATAGCGCCTACATCTGAGGACAGGATCGCAGAGATCGCAAGTGAGGCCAAAGGCTTTCTGTATATCGTATCCAGTCTTGGAGTAACTGGTGTCAGAAGCGAGATCAAAACCGATCTGGAATCGATAATAAAGACGGTGAGAGAAAACTCCGATATTCCCTGTGCGATCGGTTTCGGCATATCCACACCGGAACAGGCAAAAAAAATGGCCCGCATTTCCGATGGGGCCATTGTGGGATCTGCAATAATAAAACTGATGGAAAAGTACGGAAGCGATGCACCGAAATATGTGGGTGAATATGTACGTTCCATGAAAGAAGCAGTAAGTGAGGAATAAGCGGGTACCGGCTGAGCTACT
>JAILOD010000316.1 GCA_024691015.1 Lachnospiraceae bacterium | reverse complement strand
TTTGTAAGCGTAGTCACAAGTATCTTGCCTTCGTGAGCGGTTTCTTTATTTATTTCACCCACAAGATCGTCAACCTGACCCTCAACGGGTTTAACCTCAATCGGGGGATCCAGAAGGCCTGTGGGACGGATAAGCTGCTCCGCACGTAAAAGCTCATGCTCCTCTTCGTATTCGGCAGGAGTTGCGGAAACAAACATTATCTGGTCTATCTTACTTTCAAATTCCTCAAATGACAAGGGCCTGTTGTCCAAAGCCGAGGGTAACCTGAACCCGTAATCCACAAGATTGGTCTTTCTGGAACGGTCTCCGTTGTACATTCCACCTATCTGGGGAATGGTCATGTGGGACTCGTCAACTATTATAAGAAAATCATCCGGAAAGAAATCCATCAGCGTCATCGGAGGTGTTCCCGGAGCACGGCCCGACATCGGTCTGGAATAATTTTCTATGCCGTTGCAGAAGCCTGTCTCGCGCAGCATCTCTATATCGTAATTTGTTCTCTCCTGTATTCTCTGGGCTTCTATAAGGCGGTCATGCGCTTTGAAATATTTGATCCTCTCTTCAAGCTCACCTTCTATTTCGACTATGGCCCTTTCTATCTTCTCCTTCGGAACAACATAATGAGAAGCCGGGAATACCGAAAGATGCTTAAGCTCACTCTTTATCTCTCCGGTCAGCGCGTCAAAGGTTAATATACGGTCGATCTCGTCACCGAAAAATTCAACCCTCACTGCATAGGAATCGTTCTCGGCCGGGAAGATATCCAGGACGTCCCCCCTTACCCTGAAGGTTCCGCGCTTAAAATCAATATCGTTTCTCACATACTGTATGTTTACCAGCTCGTGGATAACATCGTCCCTTTCCTTATTCTGTCCGGGACGGAGTGACACGATCATGTCCATATAGTCATCGGGCGAACCCAGTCCGTAGATACACGAAACGGAAGCTACCACAACAACATCCCTTCTCTCCGTAAGAGCTGCAGTCGCGGAAAGCCTGAGCTTATCTATCTCATCATTTATGGCCGAATCCTTCTCGATATATGTATCCGTAGAAGGAACATAGGCCTCCGGCTGGTAATAGTCATAGTAGGACACAAAGTATTCAACAGCGTTCTCGGGGAAGAATTCCTTAAACTCACTGTAGAGCTGCCCCGCAAGCGTTTTATTATGTGCTATGACAAGCGTAGGTTTATTTAATTCTTTAATAACATTCGCCATCGTGAATGTCTTACCCGAACCCGTAACCCCCAGCAAAGTCTGGCACTGGTTGCCTTCCTTAAAGCCCTTGACAAGCTTATCTATAGCCTGCGGCTGGTCGCCGGTGGGTGCGTATTCGGAGTGAAGTTTGAAGTTCATATTATTTAAAAGACCTCATTAAAGATTAATGGTACACAATCAATGCTTCTTAAGATACTCAACCGCAGCACTCTTCTGGTTATCGTTCTTCTTATCCTTGCTGTAGGCGTCTGCATCGAATTCGAGTTCTATATCCGGGTTTATGCCGCTGCCCTGAATGTTTACTCCACTGGGTGTGTAGTACATATAGGTAGTCAGCTTTATAGCCGAGCCGTCCTGGAGTGGAAATACCGTCTGCATAATTCCCTTGCCATATGTCTTTGTACCCATTACTGTTGCAAGCTTGTTGTCCTTAAGAGCACCGGTAAGGATTTCTGCCGCACTCGCGGTATATCCGTTCGTTAAGACGACGATTTCACAATCCATACTTGATTCGCCTGTTGCGGAATATATATCTCCCTCACCGTTCTTATTCTTCGTGGAAACTATCACGCCGTCAGCCATAATGTCATCACAGACGCTTAAAACCGCACTTACATCTCCGCCGTAATTGGATCTTAAGTCCAGCACCAGCTTTTTGATCTTGTCTGCCTGAGCCTGCTCCTTTGCCTCTTTGAACTGCTTGGCCGTAAGCTGGTTAAACTCGGTTATCTGAATATATCCTATACCGTCCTCTATCTTTTCATAATCCACGGTTTCATTTTCTATTACATCCCGGGTTATTTTGACAGTAACCTTTTCTCCTGTATCACCTCTTAAAACCACGATCTCGACTTCCGTTCCGGCCTCGCCCCTGCAGAGAGCAACAATCTCACTCTGTGACAGGTTTTCGCAGAGCTGCCCGTCTACAGCGTAAAAAATATCGTCTTCTTTCAGTCCGGCATCCTTACCCGGGGAATTCTTGGCAAATCCCGCAACATAACTGGATCTTGTCTCCCTGTCATATCCGATGGAAACACCTATACCTCCGAACATACCGCTGTCATCTTCCTGTTCCTGGTTCAATTCTTCAACAGTATAGTAATCCGAATAAGGATCGCCCAGAGATGCGACAAGACCCTTATACATGCCTTCAACACGGTCTATCTGTTCAATCGATTCATCATACACCACATAATTCTTATCAATAACGGAATTCAGCATCTCGAGCTTTGTCTGAACCGAGCTGTCCATCATCGCTCCGAGCGATAAGCTCTTTCCCGTTGCCAGGGTAAAGATCGAAGTTCCGAAAAACACCAACAATAACAGGATGACTCCCACTGCAAGTCCGGTGACAACTCCTGTCCAAAATAACCTACTGCGTTTCATTTTACCGCTTCCTCCTACAGATACTTTGACGGATTAACATATGCGCCGTTTTCTCTTACCCCAAAATGCAGATGGGGTCCCGTGGAGCGGCCGGTCGATCCGACTTTGGCTATCGTCTGCCCTTTGCTCACCTCATCTCCGGTACTTACATTAAGAGATGATGCGTGCATATATATAGTAATAAGATCACTTCCGTGATCGATCATAACGTAATTCCCCATTGACGGAGAGTATGCCGCCGCAATAACCTTGCCTTCCGCGGCAGCAAGGATCGGTGTACCCGTAGGTGCCGCAAAATCTATTCCGTTATGCATCTTTTCAACACCCAATGTGGGATGCATTCTCATTCCGTATTCATCTGATACTCTGGTATAATCAGGACACGGATGGGTAAAAGGTCCTCCTCCGTACTTTCTGGCCTCTTCGGCAAGCCGTTCTCTTTCTGCCTTTATTGCAGCCTCCATTGCAGCTATCACGGCATTCTGTTCGGCTATCATAGCATCATATTCGGCAAGCTGTGCTTCTTTATCGCCAATAGATGCACTGTACTGGGCAACCTCTGTTTCCTTGTCCTCCATAAGAGCCTGCTGGGTTTCCTGCTCCTTAGCAGCTTCATTCAGAGTAGCCTGTAGCTCCTCTTCTTCCTTTGCAAGCTGGGCCGCCTTATCCTCCACGGCCTTAACCGTCTCTTTGTATTCTTCCAGTTTCTTCGAATCAAACCTGGCTATTTCTTCAAGATAAAGCGACCTGTTTAAAAGCTCGGATATGCTTTTGGATGTAAACAGAGCCTCTAAGATACTTTGCTTCCGGCCTTCATAATTGACCTTTACCCGCATCTTCATGTACTCATATTGTTCTTCCTGAATCCGTATATTCTCTTCCAGTTCTTCTTTTGTTATACGGATCTCTTCCTGCTTTTTTTCTATTTCCTCTTTCAGAGCATCGATCTTTTCCTGAAGATTTGTTATTTCACTGTCAATTTGAGTAATATAAGCCTCTGCATCTCCCTTTGCCTCTTCCAGAGATGCAATGATAGCCTTTGCCTGCTCTTTACCTGCCGCAAGCGCCTGTTTTTCCTGCTGGGCCTGATTTTTGGCCTGTTCACTCTGTTTTATCTTGTCATTGGTGAGACTTCCCTCATCTGAGGATGAAGAAGAGGAGGAATCTTCTTCCTCCTCCTTGTCCGCATAGATTGTCACGACAGGGTGGGCAGATATCAGTATTATACAAATGATAACCCAAACCCCTAATAGTCTTTTTTTCATTAGATATTGATCAAACCTTTAAATGCTTTCTGGTGGAAGTAAAGCTTCCCAGGAAGCCTATTCCGACGCCAAGTATTAACGCTGCGGGAAGCAGTGTCATAAATATCTCTTCAACCGGAAGGAATTTCAATACGGTTGAAAGTACGGAAAAATGTGTCATTACATATTCAACTGCTCTGTTATACAGAAAATAAACAGCTATAAGCGGCAATCCCGCACCTATAAGCCCCAATATCATTCCTTCAAAAACAAAGGGGGCCCTGACAACAAAATCCGTTGCCCCGATGAGCTTCATTATACCTATCTCTTCACTTCTTACGGTAATACCCAGTGCCACCGTATTTCTGATAAGGAAGATCGATACTGCGAACAGCACGAAGATTATACCCATTGAAACATAACCTACAAGAGAATTCATACTGGTAAGCATGTTTGCCACGATGGCAGATTTTCTAACCTGTCTGACTCCATCAAGCCCTTCCAGGTATGCAACAAGATCGTCCTGCATAGATACGTCATTTAAATATATCTCGTAGTTGGAATCGTCCTCAAGAGGATTGTCGTCTCCAAAAGAATCTGCATATTCACCGAGGTTTTCTTCCCTGAAGGTTTCCCAGGCTTCCTCTGCTGATATAAATTCAAGACGGGATACTTCCGCACGCTTTTTGATCTCTTCACCGATAGCTACAATGGTCTCATCCGATGTGCCCGGCTCAAAGAAAACAGTGACGGCAACACTGCTCTGTGCTTCCCTTACCACATTCTGGAAATTCAAAACCACCGAATAAAAAAGACCGAACAAAAAAACGCAGGATGCAATTGTTGCAACCGTTGCCAACGAGAAGGACTTGTTACGCCAAATATTCTTAAAGCCCTGTCCCAGAGAATAAAAGAAACTATTAATAATCCTCATCTATATAACCACCCTTCCTCTGGTCGCTGACTATTACGCCCTTTTTCATAGTGATCACGCGCTTACGCATGGCATTAACGATCTCCCTGTTATGGGTAACCACCACTACTGTCGTGCCGGCGTCATTTATTTCTTCCAGAAGGTTCATTACTTCCCAGGTATTCTTGGGATCCAGATTACCCGTGGGCTCATCCGCCAAAAGCAGACGCGGATTGTTCACCAATGCACGCGCCAGTGCTACCCTTTGTTGTTCTCCTCCGGAAAGATTATTCGGTTTTGATTTGTATTTGTGTCCCAGACCGACAAGGGACAGAACTGAAGGAACGTTTCTCTTTATATCTCTACCGGGTGTAGAAATGACCCTTTGAGCAAAAGCCACATTCTCATAAACATTTCTGTCTTCCAAAAGACGGAAATCCTGAAAAACAACACCGATGTTACGTCGATACTTCGAAACCTTGCTGTGTCTTAATTTTCCCACATTGATACCATTCACGGTTATTCTTCCGCTTGTGGGCTTTTCTTCCCTGAGAAGAAGCTTTATCAAAGTGGATTTACCCGATCCGCTGTCCCCTACAATAAAAACGAATTCACCGGGATCTACTCTTAAGGAAACATTTTCAAGAGCGGGAGACTCGTTTTTCTCATACTTCATGGTAACCTTTTCAAGGTTGATAACACTATTGTCTGTGTTGTCCTTCATTACCTTTAAACTTCCTTTTTTTAATTTAATAATTATTATTTTCCATGTACTTCATATAACGACTTACCATAAGCGCTATCTTAAAAGTAATGGCGTCCTCAAAGACCCTGAGATCCAGCCCTGTGGCCTTCTGAAGCTTATCCAGCCTGTAAACCAGTGTATTTCTGTGTATGAACAGCTGTCTGGAGGTCTCAGAAACATTAAGTGAATTCTCAAAAAACTTATCTATGGTCGTAAGAGTCTCTTCATCAAAATCTTCCGGTGATTTACCTGCAAAGATCTCTTTTATAAACATCTTGCAGAGCGGTATCGGAAGCTGATATATAAGCCTTCCTATGCCAAGTGAACCATAGGCTATTATATCTCGTTCATCAAAAAATATCTTTCCGACATCAAGAGCCATTTTTGCTTCTTTGTATGAGCGACTGACATCCTTCAGAACATCTACCGGTGTGCCATAGGATATCCTGGCTTCCGGAAAGCCCTCCTTGTGAAGCGATGCTATAAGGCTGTCCGCAGTTTTCAGCTCAATACGTCCTGCATCGTCCTTGTCAACTTCAAGAACAAGAATGATATATTTTTCATCCACGGCTGTGACAAAATCATTTGTCCTGCCAGCAAAAAGCTTTCTGACAAGCTCGAGAGCCTGTGAGTTTTTATCGGCTCTAGTCTCAACCAGCATAACCGCCCTTACGTCCTCTGTTTCTATATGAAGCTTTTTGGCACGGTTATAAATGTCTACCAGAAGAAGATTATCGAGCAGAAGATTCTTGATAAAATTATCCTTGTCATATCGCTCTCTGTAAGCAGTCAGTAAGCCCTTTATCTGGAAAACCGTTATTTTACCCACTGTGTATGAATCATCCGACCCGCCGTCTGTGATCAGTATGTATTCCAGCTGGCCGTCCTCATCATGCACCTTAAAAAATGCTTTTCCCTTAACTTCCTGACTGTCTGCCTGTGATTTTGCAAACGAAACCACATCGGCCGCCGCAAAGGAGTTATCATCCCCCGATGCCGCTACCCTTTTTCCGTCAGTATCACAGAGGCACATATCCACCCCTGTAATTGCCTTAAGTCCGTCAATAGTGCCCTGAAGAATTTGATTTGTTATCATTGCTACCCTCTCCTTTAAAAACGGGTGTACCCAGACCCGATCTTATATTTGCTGTTCGAATTTATTAGCCTGCCTCCGAAACAGCTTTCCAATGATAATATCTTTTAAACTTTGGTGATTTTCAGTGTCCTTTAACCCGACAGTACCAAGAGAGATCAGCAATTTGGAATTAACCTTCTTAAAACTCCTGTTGATAAACACCTCTGCAGCAACACCTTTTTGTTTAATCATTACCGCATCGGGAATAACGGAATTTATCTCGTTGATGAGCTTTTCTTCACTCATCCCCTCTTGCTCTGCAAATATGGCGCCGACTATCTTTAACGCATCATTTGCACTGAGAAGCTCTTCCTTAAGCTGTGATAAGGATTCCTCGTCATCCGCTATCAAAAAAAGCTTTCTCTTTTCCTTGGCAAATTTTCTCAGCATACCTTTAACAAAAAGACCGCTGTTGATCTCGCGTTCTCTTCCACGGCTTATAATGTTGGCCGCTTCAAGAATATCTGCCGATGTGAACACCGTCATGTCCATGCCCTTTATGGCTTCCGCCGCCTCCGGTATATCTGTCGCGCTAAGCAGCAGGTCCCGTGAA
>JAILOD010000208.1 GCA_024691015.1 Lachnospiraceae bacterium | reverse complement strand
GGAGAACGTAAGCGGTGGTGCAAAAATGTACGATCCCGGTGTGTTTTATGAAATGCGTTTCAAATTCAATAAATCCGAGGCAAAGATCTTAAGAGAGAACGGTTATGACATACATAAGGATGTTATATACTCACGCGGATATCTGAATTCTATTGGCATGCCCGGAAGTACCGGAGGAGATATGGCCGAATATCTGGATTCATTCGGAATAGAAACAGATGAGGTTTCTTCTATGAAAGGCTGGGCTGACGCTTTATAAATCAGTTAAAGTCAGTGATAGCGAAATGATGTCTGAATAATAACAGTCCCAAATGTTTGTCTCTTAAGGAACTGAACTAAAAAGGCCTGTTGCACTGATCACTTAGTGCAACAGGCTTGTTATTCCTACTGTAAAGCTCCGTAGCTACGCCTCCTGTGCGTGGCCGGGGTATGAACAGTAACACAGGCCTTTGTTTAACTATCCAAAAGCTTATGAATGATTATACAGTTACCTGCCTGGAAATTAACCATCGGCCCGTTCATTATGAGCGTCTTGTCATCCAGATGAATATCAAAGAATGAGATCGTATTTGATTCATTGTTTATCGAAAGCAGGAATTTATTGTCGTCCGATATTGCGATATCCTTGGGGAACTGACCCGAAACCGGCAATACAAAGAGCATTTCAAGCTTACCCGTTTCAACATCCCTCTTGTAGCAGGCTACGGAATCATCTCCTGCGTTGGAACCGAATACGTATTTATCATCCTGAGTGATCTGCAATGCATAAGCCGCGGTTCCGAGCGAATGATCCTTAGGTACCGTGGTGATGGTCTGGATCTTTGTAAACACGGGGGAATTATCGATATCTTCATAGGTATATACATCGATTATATTCTTGAGCTCGTGAATGATATAAGCATATTTACCGTCGTGCGAGAACTTGATCTGATGAGGCGCGCTCTCGATATCACTTCTTACAACATCGGCAAGATCCAGATGACCCGAATCGTGGTTCAGCCTGTAGACCTTAACGTGGTCCATTCCAACATCAGTTGCACAGAGGTATTTGTTATCCCTTGTCATCTTTGCGCAGTCAACGTGAGGACGGAAATTACGCTCTCCTACACCTCCGAAGCCCTTGTGATATATCTCATCGCAGATCTTGTTGACAGAGCCGTCTTCTTTCAGTGAAAGAACCGTAACCTTTCCGTCGTGGTAGCCCGCAACAAATACAAATTTATCTTCATAATCCGTTGAAATATAGCATCCGCGCATTCCGTTTATGGGTGAAATGTTAAGATACTCGAGATTTCCGTCGGGAAGGATCTTGTAAGCAATAACACCCTCATCCGTTATGGAATACAGGAATTTCCTGTTATGGGAAATAGTGATATATGAAGGGTTTGAAATCTTCACCTTGGATTTTTCTTTAATATGGCCTGTGGCCGGATCGTAATCATAAATGGTGATACCGTCTCCGTGTTTAACGGTGTATCCTGCGCCGTAAACCACATATTTAGCATTTTTTGAAGCTTTGTCGGACATTTACCATCCTCCTGATCATCTTTTATCGTACTTATAATAATATAATGCACAGACACAAGAAATTCAAGCCAAAAGAACTTATTGCTTGCTGCCTGGCGTAAAAAGTCCGTAGCCACACAGCAAGTGCGTGGCTACGGGTCTGAACAGTAACTATTGCCTTCTATTATAAACATAAAAAGCCTTTATCCCATCAAGCCTTGAAGACATATTCATAAGCATCAGATCCAGAACGGTGATCGCAGCCATACTTTCAACCACCACAACGGCTCTGGGAACTATCACATTATCATGTCTCCCCTTTATTTCAAGTGTCATATCCCGGCCCGTATTATCAACAGTTTCCTGAGGTATGGACACAGAGGGGGTAGGCTTCACGGCCGCCCTGAAAACTATATCCGACCCGTCTGAAATTCCACCTAGAATACCTCCGGCATTATTTGTACGCTTGCCAATCTTACCGTTATCGTTAAAAAAGCTGTCATTGTTTACGCTGCCTGTAAGATTTGCGGCTTCAAATCCGCTTCCTATCTCAAAGCCTTTAACGGCACCTATTGAAAGAACTGCCTTCGCCAGAGAGGCATCCAGCTTATCGAATACAGGCTCTCCGATACCTGCCGGAAGGCCTTTTATCACGCATTCTATTACACCGCCTGCAGAATCCCCCTTTTCGCTCAGCTCCTTTAAATAAGCCATAGCCTTTTCGGAAGCCGCCTCATCCGGCATTGAAAGCGGATCGGTCAGGGACTTCCGTATATCGAAATTATCTTTATCGATCTTTACAGGACCGATGGAATAAGTATATGCATTTACCGAAACGCCCAGTTCTTTTAAAATGAGCTCACATACTGCACCTGCAGCAACACGGCCTATGGTTTCACGTCCTGAAGAACGTCCGCCGCCCCGGTAATCACGAAAGCCGTATTTCTGATCAAACGTAAAATCCGCATGTCCGGGACGGTAGGATGTTGCGATATTACCATAATCCTTTGATCGCTGGTCCTTGTTTTCAACCATAAGGCTTACCGGCGTACCGGTGGTCTTCCCTTCAA
The DNA here is from genome assembly GCA_024691015.1 of Lachnospiraceae bacterium. Lineage (GTDB taxonomy): Bacteria > Bacillota > Clostridia > Lachnospirales > Lachnospiraceae > NK4A144. The sequence continues at coordinate 2,218 of JAILOD010000208.1, read as the reverse complement.
AGACACCCGAAAGAATCCGGACCTTATCTCCCTCCGCACGAGCCGTTGAAAAAGCCCTTGTTCCGGGTGCTCTCCTGTCCATAAAAGGCTGGATCAGCTCTTCGTTTAAAACAAGACCTGCCGGAACTCCGTCTATCACACACCCCAGGGCCGCTCCATGCGATTCTCCCCAGGTGCTTACTCTTATTATATTTCCTGTAATACTCCCTGCCATAAAACCCCTTTCATTAATCAGACAGTTCAGCGGCAAATTTTACCGCTGAACCGTTATTTGTTTATTTCATATCATCAGATTCAGGATCATCATCCATTCTTGCTGCGATGTTCATTTCCTTAGGCTTAATAAGACCGAACAGTCGACGCTTGTTTTTAGGATGTCTTCTGCTCTTTATATTGTATACTATCAGATAGAAGGTTGGTAAGAGCGTTAATGTCAGTATGGTCGACGCAATAAGACCACCGATGATAACTATACCCATTCCCTGCATCATCTCCGAATCTTCGGCAAGTGCAAATGCAAGAGGCACCATCGAAAGGATCGTGGTAAGAGTCGTCATAAGGATCGGACGAAGTCTGCTCTTACCTGTTTCTATAAGAGCATCGGTAACCTCCATACCGTTACTCATCATCTGATTGGTCGAATCCACATAAATGATACCGTTATTAACAACGATACCGGCAAGCATCAGGACACCCATGATCGCGGTCATCGAAATATCAACCTGCATTATGATGAGGAAGATAAGTGACCCGATAAGAGCAAACGGAATACAGAGCATTATGAGCATACCGTTTATCAGTGACTCAAACTGTATAGCCATAACCATAAATACAAGGAAGATAGCGATAAGAACCGCTTCCACAAGGTTTCCGAGCTCTTCATCCATCATATCGTCCTGCATTGAGGAGCCTCTGGTAACTCCCTCAGGGAATTCGAGTGCGTCAATCTTCTCAGTATATATCTTGGATACATCGTGTGAGGTATCCTTTGTCATCGTTGCCGTTATGGTACACTGAAGTTTACCGTCTTTTCTGGTTATCGTTGAAGGCGTTGACTCAAAGGTGACCTTTGCCATCTCGGTTAAGGGAACACTGGCACCCGATGAATTGGTAAACGTCATCGTATCGATATCCGCAATGGTCTTGAACCTGTCTTTGGGGAATTCAACGGTTACCTCATAATCTCCGTCCTTTAAATCCACATCCATGGCCTTTTTACCGTTCATATTGTGGTAAACCAGACCTGCAAGCTGCTGAGCCGAAAAGCCCTTTGCAGTAGCCATTACGGGGTCTATCTTAACCGATGCCTTTGAACCGGTCTCGGTAAGGGATGAACGAACATTAATAACGCCGTCCGTAGCCCTGATCAGCTCATAAACCTCTTCCGAGAAAGCCTTAAGTGCTTCTTCGTCTTCACCAAGAAGAACGATCTCATCCTCCGCCGATGCCGACATTGATTCCCCCTGTGAAGAGGTAACCGCACATACTACCTCACAGCTTGGAGAAAAATTGGACAACTGCCTGTTCCATTCATCTACCACTGCATCTGTGGCCAATTTGGAATCCTTTGAAATATATGCGATTATCGAAGCACTTGATGAGCTCTTTGTAACGGATGTCGTGTATTTTTCAATATATTCGTTGTTCTTTACAAACTCTTCCATCTCAACAACGGTCTTATCCATCTCTTCAAGAGTCAGATTCGGCCTGAAGGACATGCTTATTTCAACCATTCCTTCATCTGTCGATGTGAGAAGCTCTATATCCTGCGTCGAATACAGCATGATCGTTACCGCAAAAATGGCTATAACAACCAGTACCATGGTCTTTTTAAACCTGAGGATCCTTGCAAGTATTTTACCGTATACCTCAGCAAAACGTCTGAGCCCGCGGTTTGTAATGTTTTCCTTTTTCTCAACAGGCTTAAACCTTGAAAAGAAGAACGGAATGATCGTCATGGCGGAAATAAGCGATGAACCGATCGCAAAGATAATGGTGAAACCCATCTCCTTAAACATCTGACCGGAAAGTCCCTTCATAAGGGCAAGCGGCAGGTAAACTACGATGGTTGTAATGGTGGCACCGGTTATGGAGTTTATAACCAGCCTGGTTCCTTCGTATGCCGCATCCATAAATGTAAGACCGTCGTCCCGTTTTCTGAAACACATCTCTATAACGACTATCGCGTTATCAACCATCATACCGATACCGATAACGA
>JAILOD010000191.1 GCA_024691015.1 Lachnospiraceae bacterium | reverse complement strand
AAAACTATCATCTTGTCCGCACCGGGAATATATGATTTTTCAAGCATATAATTTGAAGCGTCAAAAAATGCCGTAACCATGCAGATCACGCACATTATAAAGAATATTCTGTCAGAAAGATTATTTCTTTTTCTGAAGATCGAGCTGTTGTAAATAAGACCTGCCATAAGGAAAATTGCAAGAAGGTCGATTATTATGGTCTGCATATTAAATATGGAAATATTAAAAAGTCCGCCCATCATTCACCTCTTTTTCTTTCACCCTTAATGGATTTTGCCCCCTTTACCTGAGGGAACATATATGTAGCCAGATTCGTGGAGGCCGCATCATGCCGGTGGATAACGACCGGTGTTTCGGGTGAATAAAGCTCTTTTACGCGAAGCGCAGAAAATCTTACCATATGAAGAAGCATTTTCTGTCCGTCAGGTCCCCAGTCAGACAGAAGCTCTATTCTAAGACCTCCCGAAGGAAGACGGTGAACCAGAAGGAACCCCTTAATGGAGCCGTCTGCCTCTTCATAACAGGAAACATCCTGCTCGTACCAGTCGATCGGAAGATTGGAAAGATCCTCGAGCACTTCCCTCTTACTGTTATAGATACATTCTATGATACCGCGTTTAAATGACCTGGAATCCAGAGTTCCAAGTGAATAAATATATGAGGGCGGTTCCTTCTTTTTTATAAAATCAAGATTAAAAATATCCCCTACAGTAACGTAAAGATCGTTCGATTCGCCTTCTATAATATCGAAGCCGTTTTTTTTCAGCAATTCTTCATATTCTACAAGAGAACTGTGCGGAAGGTCGAAAACGGTCTTATCTATATAGCTTTCATCTGCCATCCCGACGTAAGATGAAAGAAGCTCATCACCGGCTTCTTCATCGTTGATCTTTAAATATGCCAGTTCAACCTCGGAGTTCTTTGCTTCATCATCCGAGTGTTTAACCTCCCAGATAATGGCTGAAACGGGTTCGTCATCATCATCTATCACGATAGCGCCGCTGAAATATTTACGGCTCAGGTTTTCCACCATATCGCGACTTATGAAGGGGATATATTCTTCAACTATACCTGATGTTAATTCTATTATCTCCATAAATATCTGTTTTCTCTTCTTTAAAAGATTTTTCCGTCAGAAGAAAGACTTTTCATATACTTATTTAAAAGATCAACCCGGTTGATCTCAAAAGCCGATCTCTCCTCGGGATATGAAATACCATTCATTTCATAAAGGGTTTTCAGTAACAAGGTGGGCTTTATATTGGTGCCGCTCCCGGCACAAAGCCTCATTTTAATGGTGCTTTTATCTGTTGCATCAAGCTTGTAAACAAAGTCCTTGAGGTCTATCTCCTTAACGGACTTTTTTGTTTCTTTTTCTATCTTTACCGTATCTGCCTTATTAAAACGCTCACAGGCTGATATAAGATCCAGCGAGGTATCAAGACTTCTTACGGTGTAGTCCGCACCGCATACCTCCGCCATTGCCTTACCCGCACCTTCCGGCAGAAGAACGATATCAGTTACAAGTATATCAATTGCGGAGACTTCATTCAACTTTTGTTTGAGCGTTTCTGCTGTAAAATCCGGAGCGGTTTTATCTCCCAGGGGCTTTAAGGAATTCAGCTCTATGTCAAAATACTCACCGTCAGAGGTAAGGCCTACCCCAAGAGGCTGTGCGAAGGACATCTTCTGATGGGGCGAAAAGCCCTCGGAATAAGTAACATCAATGTCCGCACGACGCATGACCTTCTGGAAATATCTCATCACATCAAGGTGTCCTATAAATTTCATAGCACCGTGTTTTGAAAATTTAACCCTTAGCTTCAAAACAAACACCTCCTCCGAAGGATGCCGCACCGCAGCCCGAACATTTCTCACGGCAGTTAGGTGTAACCTCGGCCTTTAATGCCTTCTCGTATTCACTGCGTAAAAAGTCCTTTCTGACGCCACAGTCTATGAAATCCCAAGGGAAGAGCTCATCTGTCTTTCTTTCCCTTGTGGTGTAAAAGTCCACATCCACATTGCATTCTTCTATGCTCCTGTCCCATATGCTCCTGTCGAAGCAGTCCGACCAGGAATCATACAAGGCTCCATTATTATAAGCCGTTTCTATGAGTTTTGAAAGTCTTCTGTCTCCTCTTGCCATCAGACCTTCAAGAAGGGATAGATCATTTTCATGATACTGGAACTTTAAGGATTTATGATTAAGCTCATCTCTGAAATGCTCGTTCAAAAGATGCGCCTTTCTTAAAAACTCCTCCGAACTGTTCATCGGTGCCCACTGGAAAGGCGTAAAGGGCTTTGGAATAAAGAAGGACGCCGACGAAGTAACCATCACTCTTATGCCCTTTCTGTCCTCCTTCGGAACTATGTCAAAATAAAGTGCAGCCACGTCGTTTGCAAGATCGGCAATGGCACGAACGTCATCATCGGTCTCGGTGGGTAGCCCCAGCATAAAATAGAGCTTAACCTTGTTCCACCCGCCTTCGAAGGCCAGTGACGAGCCCTTCATAATATCATCCACGGAAAGACCTTTGTTTATAACATTTCTCATCCTCTGCGAGCCGGCCTCGGGAGCGAATGTCAGAGACCCTTTTTTTACGTCCTGCACCTTACTCATAACATCTAAGGAAAATGCATCTATACGAAGTGACGGGAGTGAAATGTTTATGTATTTATCCGAATAGTTTTCAATGAGAAACTCTATTATCTCCTTTAAGCCCGTGTAGTCCGAGGTGGAAAGCGAGCTCAGCGTGATCTCGTCAACTCCCGTTGAATCTAAGATCGCACGTGCCCTGTCCTTTAAAAACCCGGTACTTCTCTCCCTTAGAGGTTTATATATCTGCCCGGCCTGACAGAACCTGCAGCCTCTTATGCAGCCGCGCATAACTTCAAGAACCGCCCTGTCCTGAGTTACTCTTATAAAGGGAACCAGCGGCTTTTCAGGATAGGTGACCTTATCGAGGTCTATACACAATTGTTTTTTCACGGTAGCGGGAACATCATCAAATAAAGGCTTAAAGCTCTTTACTGTGCCCTCTTCATTATAGGACACCTCGTAAAGGGAAGGTGCATAGATACCGGGAAGCTTGCCTGCCTCGTGAATAAACTCACTGCGGCTTTTCCCTTCTTTTCTCATCTTTTTATAAAGATCGAGAAGACTGTCGTATACCATTTCGCCCTCTCCTATGTAAAAGAGGTCGAAAAAGGCTGCGACCGGCTCGGGATTAAAGCTTACAGGACCGCCGCCGATCACAATGGTGTCGCCCTCTTTACGGTCTGATGCATGAAGCGGGATACCTGATAAGTCGATCACCTGCAGTACGTTCGTAAAACACATTTCATACTGGAGCGTGATACCAAGAAAATCAAAATCCTTAACGGGATCCTGGGATTCAAGCGCAAAAAGCGGAATCTTCTTTTCACGCATTATCTTATCCAGATCGGTCCATGGGGAATAAACCCGTTCACACCAGGTGTCAGGGCGTTTATTAAACATATCGTATAAGATCTGAATGCCAAGATGTGACATTCCAATTTCATAAACATCCGGAAAGCACATGGCAAACCGGATGTCTACTTCATTTTTGTCCTTTATTACAGCATTTATTTCATTACCTATATAGCGTTCGGGCTTTTCGACCGAAAGCAGGATCTCGTCGCTAAGGGCGGTTTTTCTCATCTTCTGGCGATCTCCTTTGTGATCTCTTCCCAGGTAACTCCCTTTTCAACCATCAGCACCATTGCGTGATAGAGCCAGTCCGCGATCTCGTATTTCAGCTCTTCGGGATTGGGATTCTTTGCGGCAATGATGACCTCGGTACATTCCTCGCCGACCTTTTTAAGTATCTTGTCCACACCCTTGTCGAACAGATAATTTGTATAGGAACCCTCCTTGGGATTTTCCTTCCTGTCGAGGATCGTGTTGTATTCATCTTCGAAAACCTTAAGCGGATTGCTCTCGGAATATTCCTTCTTCATCATCTGGTTAAAGAAGCAGGAACGCTTGCCGGTGTGGCAGGCTGCACCTATCTGGTGAACCTTTGCAAGGATTGTATCATAGTCACAGTCAGCGGTTAAGGACTTTACATACTGGTAATGTCCACTGGTTTCGCCCTTTATCCAAAGCTCGTTTCTGCTGCGGCTCCAGTATGTCATGAGACCGCTTTCGAGGGTCTTGTTGAAGGCTTCCTCGTTCATATAGGCAAGCATTAAAACCTCTGCGGTTTTGTAGTCCTGTATGATGACGGGAATAAGCCCCTCGGAATTCTTCTTAAGCTCCTCCCATTTAATAGAGGAATCAAAGGTATTCACATTTATGCCAAGATTCTTGCACTGCCTTTTAAAGCTCATGATCTGCTCAGGCTTAGTGTTTATGTCTCCGCCGGAAATACCGGTGAGATCATAGGTCCTAAGGACGCTTGCAATCTCATGCAAGTTCTTTTTGCCGTATACCAAACAGCTTGAAAGATTAACGGGATTTGCGTTATCCGTACATCTTTTGGTGATCCATTCCATAACGTTGTCAAGCTCGTTTGTATTTACGATAATGACCAGCGAGGTGCAGTTCTTTATAAGTGTTTCGTTGTCGGACAGCTGCGCAACATTGTCTATGCTGCTTGCAAGCTTATCGCGGCCGAAACGCTGGCATACCTCCTGGGCGATCGAGATGTTCTCAACCTTTGCGAAGTTCAGAGCCGCCTTTTTGCAGCCCGCATACAACAGTTTTTTTACATCCTCAAGCCTTTTGACATTTCCTGCCCCAACCATGGGAATGTCGATCACTCTGTTTATGGCTCTTATGGTATCCAGATTCTTTTCGTGCTCCCCGTCATCATCGGACAGGTCAAAAACAATGAGATAATCCGCACCGTAGTTTGAATATTTTGCGGCAAGGTCCACAGCATTTTCATTAAGCTGCCCGCCGTCAAAGCCGTCAACTGCCACGCCGTCCTTTAAATAAATTGATGGAATAATGCATTTGTAGGTCATTTTGTATCCCCTTTCAGATCAAAGTGCTCCCTTTGTGGAAAGCACTCCGCTAACACGCTCTTCAGATGAAACCGCCATATCCAGTGCTTTTGCAAAGGCCTTGAATGCAGCTTCGGCAATGTGGTGGTCGTTGGTTCCGTCAAGCATTTTAATGTGAATGTTCATTCCTGCCGAATAGCTTACGGCATAAAAAAACTCTTTTATAAGATCGCTCTCAAGTGAGCCTATTCTTTCGTTTGTAAAATGTACGTCAAAATTGAGAAACGGCCTGCCGCAAAGGTCTACCGCACAAAGAACGAGTGCATCATCCATCGGCAGGATGAAGTGTCCGTATCTCTTTATCCCTGCCTTATCTCCGACGGCCTCCTTAATTGCCTCGCCTAAAACTATACCGCAATCCTCAACCGTGTGGTGTGAATCAACATTGAGGTCTCCCTTGCAGGAAAGTGTAAGATCAAAGAAACCATGCTTTGAAAAGCCCTCCAGCATATGATCAAAAAAGCCTATCCCGGTATCTATCTTATATTCGCCCTTCCCGTCAAGGTCAAGCTTTACTTTAATATCGGTTTCCTTTGTTGTTCTTGTTTTTTCGGATGTACGTGACATTATTTTCTCCTTATTATTCAAACCTTACGGCAATTGAATTAGCGTGTGCCGTAAGTCCTTCGGATTTCGCGAAGGCTTCCACCTCTTCATGAACCTTTTCCAGTGCTTCTTTTGAATAGGCGATTACCGAGGACTTCTTTATAAAGTCATCCACGGAAAGCGGCGAGAAGAACTTGGCCGTACCGTTTGTCGGAAGCACATGATTCGGGCCGGCAAAATAGTCTCCCAAAGGCTCCGAGGAATAGTTTCCGAGGAATATAGCACCGGCGTTCTTAACCTTTGTCATGGTGTTCCAGGGATCTGAAGTTACTATTTCAAGGTGCTCGCTTGCTATGTCGTTTACCGCGTCGATCGCTGTTTCCATATCAGGTGCAACAAGGGCGTAGCCGTAATTGTCAAGCGATCTTGAAATGATCTCCGACCTTGACAGAACCTTTAAAAAGCCGTCTATTTCTGCCGAAACAGCCTCTGCAAGCTTTCTTGAGGTGGTAACAAGGATGGCCGAAGCCATTTCGTCGTGCTCTGCCTGGCTTAAAAGATCTGCCGCAACAAAACGGGGATTTGCACTTTCATCGGCAAGAACCAGTATCTCGGAAGGACCTGCAACCGAATCAATGCTTACATGACCGTAGACTGCTTTTTTTGCAAGGGCTACGAAGATGTTGCCCGGGCCTACTATCTTATCGACCTTCTTAATGGACTCTGTACCGAAGGCAAGTGCCGCAATGGCCTGGGCTCCGCCTGTCTTGTATATTTCTTTTACTCCCGTCAGATGCGCGGCAAGAAGCGTATATTTGCTGACCTTGCCCTCTGCGTTACAGGGGGTTGTCATCGTGATGTTTTCAACGCCGGCTACCTGCGCCGGAACTATGTTCATTAAGGTTGACGAAGGATATGCCGCCTTACCGCCCGGAACATAAACGCCCACTCTGGAGATCGGTGTGATACGCTGACCCAAAATAGAACCGTCGTTCTTTGTGTTGAAAAAGCTGTTTCTTTTCTGAAGCTCATGGAAGGCTCTGATGTTTTCCATTGAGTGGCGCATAACGCTTATCAGCTCTTCATCCACTTCGCTTACGGCCTCGTTGATCTCTGCCTGTGTTACCTTAAAAGTCCCTTCTGTTAAAGTGCACTTGTCGAATTTTGATGCATATTCGAAAAGGGCTTTATCGCCGTTTGCCTTTACGTTTTCAATGATCTCCGATACTGTTTTTTCGTATTCGGGATAGCTTGAAGGGCTTCTCTTTAAAAGCTTTCCCAGAAGATCCTGTTTTGTTTCGTCATTTAAATCTACTATTCTCATTATATATTATCCTTTAATGCGTTTATTATCTTTCCTATTCTTTCAGCTTCCATCCGCATGGACACCTGGTTTACGACCACTCTTGCGGATAAGGGGCAGACTTCTTCAAGCACAACCAGCCCGTTTTCCCTTAAGGTTGAACCTGTTTCCACTATATCACAGATAACATCCGAAAGCCCTACAATGGGCGCGAGCTCGATAGAACCGTTCAGCTTTATTATATCAACGGTCTGATGCTTTTTGTTATAAAAATAATCCTTGCAGATGTTGGGATATTTTGTGGCAACCTTTATCATCTCGTGATGCTTTAAGAGCTCTCCGGCCTCCTTCGGGCCGCAGATGCACATTCTGCAGGCACCGAATCTGAGGTCCAAAACCTCATAGATATTCATGTTTTCTTCCATGATGATGTCCTTGCCGGAAACACCGATGTCCGCAGCGCCGTGCTCCACGTAGGTCGGAACGTCGGGACCTTTTGCGAGGAAGAATTTTAATTTGTATTCCTCGTTTACGAAGATCAGCTTCCTTGAGGACTTGTCCTTCATTTCATCACAGCCTATCCCCGATTTTTCGAGGGCAGCAAGGGTTTTATCGGCAAGTCTTCCCTTTGTAAGGGCAAATGTCAGATATCTCATTTTATAAAAACAACCTTTCCGCGGTGATTTTTTTCGGCATGTTCATG
>JAILOD010000178.1 GCA_024691015.1 Lachnospiraceae bacterium | reverse complement strand
TGAGGGTTTTAACCGGTGAAAGATAACCTGTTCCCAAACCTACACCCATGATAAATCCGTAACTTATATAAATACCGATAAGTACGAGGATATTTCCCTTATGACTTCCACCGTAAAAGATAAAGAAGCCGGTAAGAAGCATTCCTGCCGTAAAACATATAGTTGCTATCAAAGAGGATTTATGAATATCCTTTTCAACGACATTTCCCAAAAACGCTGCCGACATACCAAGAAAGAAGATTGCAAAGCTGAATGCCCATTCAACACTTGCCTTTTCAAACCCGATATAATCCGCTATTTCCTGACTGAATACCGACCAGCAGTAAACCGTACCGATACTGCAATGTAATAAAAGTGCGGGTATTGCTGCCCGAATCCACTTGTTGGCTCTCCAGCCACCCTGTGCTGCCTGATTTCCCATAGAATCCTCCTGAAATACAATTAAATTTTTTCAAAGGTTTTGACCTTCCGACCAAAACAACAATATAGCTGATTTAACAAGAAAAATCAACTGTTATATGTCCTGTCAAGCTTTAATTCCGACATATTCGTAGCCGGCTTCTTCAACAGCAGCCTTAAGGTCTGCCTCACTCACATCTGCCGTGGTGCTTATTGTAACAAGATTCTTTTCGTGGTCAGCGACCGCTTCTGTTACCCCACTAAGCTTTTCGATAGCTGTTTTCACGTGAGCCTCGCACTTCGGGCACATCATTCCGTTTACGGTAATCTCCATTTTTTCTTCCTCCTGTGATCCTTTTAAATTATCATCTTCCTCCAGTAACGGGCCGGGCCCGACCGGATCTTTAACCTTTCGATTATTTTTAACATCATACATTTTAAACAGGTTTAGCCTTAAGGCATTTGATACCACGCAAAAGCTTGAAAGACTCATGGCCGCGGCCCCGAACATAGGATTTAAGGTCCATCCGAATAAAGGGATATACATGCCCGCTGCCAGCGGTATCCCTATTATATTATAGATAAACGCCCAGAACAAGTTCTGGTGGATATTGGTAAGAGTCACCCTGCTGAGCCTTATTGCTGCACATACGTCCTTAAGAGAGCTCTTCATCAGAACAACATCAGCGGCATCTATCGCAATATCCGTCCCGGCTCCTATAGCAATTCCGATATCTGCCCTCGTAAGAGCAGGTGCATCATTTATACCGTCTCCGACCATGGCGGTTTTGCCATATTCCCTGAGCTTTCTTATTATTTCTTCTTTTCCGTCCGGTTTAACTCCGGCTACCACCTCATCAACTCCGGCTGCCTCTCCGATGGCACGGGCTGTACGCTTATTGTCTCCGGTCAGCATTATAACATGTATGCCTAAGTCCTTTAACTCTTTAATGGCTTTTGCACTGTCATCTTTTATGACATCCGCCACGGCGATAAGCCCCAGCAGCGATCTTCCACGGGCAAAATACAAAACCGTCTTACCCTCTTCTGACAGATCATCTGCTTTCTTCACAATATCATCAGGAATAGCGGCATATCTTCTTATATATGACTCATTCCCGCCATAAAACCCTTCTCCGTTAATCGAGGCACTCAGTCCGTTTCCGGCTGCGATCTCGAAATCGTTCACATCCAATGCATTTACGGACCTCTCTTTTGCCAGCATAACGATGGCCTTTGCAAGAGGATGTTCGCTTTTTACTTCCAGCGAATATGCATTTTTCAGAAGCTCTTCTTCTAAAAGACCATTTAACGGGATCATATCCGTTACTCTCGGTTCCCCGCTTGTTATCGTTCCCGTTTTATCAAGGGCGACTATCTTTACCTTACCGGTCTCCTCTAACGATTCGGCTGTCTTAAACATTATCCCGTTTTTCGCGCCCATCCCGTTTCCGACCATGATCGCAACCGGGGTTGCAAGTCCCAGTGCACAAGGACAGCTTATAACAAGAACCGATATGGCTCTGGCAAGTGAGAAACCGACCTCCTTGCCGGCTATCATCCATATGATAAATGTAACAAAGGCTATGCCTATAACCGCCGGGACAAATATTCCCGACACCCTGTCCGATATCTTCGCGATAGGTGCCTTTGTTGCGGCTGCATCGCTGACCATCTTTATGATCTGAGAAAGGGTTGTATCCTCACCGACTCTTGTAGCCTCGCAGACCATAAATCCCGAAAGGTTAACCGTGGCTGCAGACACCTGATCTCCCTTTTCCTTGTCTACGGGAATGCTTTCTCCTGTTAGTGCGGCCTCATTAACCGCGCTCGTGCCTTCCACCACTATACCGTCTACCGGAATATTTTCGCCGGGTTTTACCCGAAAATGGTCTCCAACTCTGACGTTTGCTATGGGCACCTGCGTTTCCACTCCGTCCTTCACAAGCACCGCTGTTTTGGGAGCAAGCTTCATAAGACCTTTAAGTGCATCCGTGGTCTTTCCCTTTGATCTGGCCTCCAGCATTTTACCTACAGTTATGAGTGTCAGTATCATAGCTGCCGACTCAAAGTAGAACTCACCCATATATGCTTTGGCTGAACCGGCCTCTCCGTCCCTTACTGCAACCGTCATTGCAAAAAGAGCACAGGTACTGTAGATAAAGGAGGCTGCGCTTCCCATGGCTACCAAAGTGTCCATATTCGGTGCTCCGTGAAGCATTCCTCCAAAACCCTTTATGAAAAACTTCTGATTTATTACCATTACAAGAGCTGCAAGAATAAGCTCGAAAAGACCTGTTCCGATATAATTTCCTTCCAGAAAAGAAGGAATGGGCCACGAAAGCATCATGTGTCCCATAGATACATACATAAGCGGGATCAGCACTATTATGGATGCAATAAGCCTTTTTTTCATAAGTGGTGTTTCAGTATCCTTAAGGGCGTCTTCATAATCCGCCTGAGCATTTTCCTTCTGCGCCCCTTTAACGCTGGCACCGTAACCTGCGTCGGTAACCGCTTTTATTATTGCCTCAGGATCAACATCTCCCTCAACACCCATTGAATTAGTAAGAAGACTCACCGAGCAGCTTTTTACTCCGTCAACCTTCGAAACGGCTTTTTCCACTCTGGCGGAGCAGGCTGCGCAGCTCATTCCCGTAACGTTATACTGTTCCATTTTTCTTTTGAATCATCCCTTCAATACCGAGTTCGCATAAATGATCTATTTTCTGAGTGATATTCATTGAAGCAAATTCTTCACTACCAGACCATTCCTCCAGATATGACGAACATATACCTGCGAT
>JAILOD010000172.1 GCA_024691015.1 Lachnospiraceae bacterium | reverse complement strand
GAGAGTAGTTCGGAAAGCTGTTCCGAGACGAATGCTTCTGAGTCGGAGACAACTTTAAGCAGTGATGCAGCAGAAGCGGTATCTGAAAACAGCGTTTCTTCTGATGAGGTTAACGAAACGGAAGACAGTACCGAGACGCTTTCAGAAAATGAAACTGATAGCAGTGAGGAGACAAGTGTATCGGAAAGCACCGGCGATGTGTCATTGGATTCATCCGGTGATGTTGAAGTAAACAGCTCAGTTACCTGGAGCGGTGCAACTGAGATTACAACATCCGGTACTTATCCATCCGGCACATACAGTACTTCAACATCAAATCAGAATGCCCTTCTGGTGAATGGAAATGGCATAAACGTAACTCTTTCAAATCCGACTGCAACCAAGTCGGGAAGCGGTTCAAGTGGTGATAATGCCAATTTTTACGGCATAGATTCTGCGATCCTGGCTAAGGGTGGAGCCAATGTTACTATCACAGGAGCAAATGTAACTACTACGGCTGCCGGCGGAAACGGTATATTTTCCTATGGTGGAAACGGTGGTCAGAACGGAGCGAGCGGAGACGGGACAACGGTAACGATCACTGATTCAACAATATCTACATCAGGAAGCAATGCCGGCGGCATAATGACCACCGGAGGAGGTGTTACCGTAGCCAATAATCTGACCATAAATACTACAGGCGGATCCTCAGCTCCAATAAGGACAGACAGAGGAGGCGGAACCGTAACGGTTAACGGAGGCTCCTACACTTCATCAGGCCTTGGCTCTCCTGCGATATATTCAACGGCTGATGTAACGGTTAATGATGCCACACTTACATCAAATCTTTCGGAGGGCGTTTGCATAGAGGGAAAGAATTCCATTACCTTAAACAACTGTACTCTTACAGCAAGCAATACAAAGAAAAACGGACACGCAAATTATTATGATACTGTTATGATATACCAGTCTATGTCGGGAGATGCCGACAGCGGAACATCTGCCTTTAATATGACAGGAGGAACCTTAAACAGTAAAAACGGCTATGTATTTCATGTAACAAATACGGCTGCAGTAGTAAATCTCTCGGGCGTTACCATTAACAATACGGATAGTGGAAATGTATTGTTTGACGTCTCAGATGACGGATGGAGCGGCTCTGCCAATTCCGCAACCTTAAATGCATCGGGACAGACGCTGGAAGGAAAGATCCAGGCGATAGGTTCATCAACATCTTCGCTTACTTTGAATCTTAAGGATTCATCAACCTTTAACGGTATGATGAATAACGGCATAAGCGACAGAGGAAGCGTGGCAGTTGTGATCGAGAGCGGCAGTATCTGGACACTTACAGGTGATTCATACGTAACGAGTCTTTCAAATTCCGGTACCGTTGACTGTGGAAACTATACCTTGTATGTAAACGGAACGGCTTATTCGGGCTCCGGAAGCAGTAGTTCGGGTTCGTCATCATCTTCTTCGTCCGGTTCCTCATCAAGCTCTTCATCTTCGACCGGAACTTCAGATGAGACGGGATCCACAGAAACAGCAGGCGAGAATATAGCTGTATCGGGATCTACATTAACCGCAAAAAGAATGAACATCAAATCCGCTTTCAGTTCGATATCGGGTACAAAGAGATATTACAGCAGCGATAAGAGTATTGCGACTGTTACTGTTAAAGGTGGATGGCTGATCGCCAAAAAGAGCGGTACGGTTACAATAACCTGCAAGGTGAAGAGCGGAAAGACCTGGGTAGAGGCAGGAACAGCCTCATATAATATCGTAGTTCCCACAGCGTCAAAGGTTACGAATGGTACAGCACATTATACCGGACAGGTTATAGATATAAATGATTATATCAACAATGACAGCTCATATTCTCCCACTTCCTGGAAGATGACGGGAAAAACCACCGTTGCTACGCTTGATACCTCAACGGGCAAACTGACCATCGGACAGAAGAGCGGAACGGTAAAAGTATACGCATATTACGGATCAGGAACCTATGTAAGAAGACTTGCATTCACTGTAAAGGTAAAACTGCCGGCTCTCTCAAGCAAGAAGCTAACGGTAAAGACTAACAAAACGAAAAAACTCAGGTTGAAATACTGCACTGAAAGTATCACCTGGACTTCCTCGGATACTTCGGTCGCAACGGTAAGCGCTGTTGATAATCTGGCATACATTACAGGTGTTTCAAAGGGAACAGCAGTTATTACAGCCCAACCCGCAAACGGCCCGTCATATACGTGTACCGTGACAGTTAAATAAAACCTGATAAAGATTAAAGGGCGGCTCGCTTTAACGGCGTGCCGCTCTTTTTGACAGAAAACTTGTCAATCATTTTAGGGTGGTATAATATTAAACATTAGATGTATAGGCAGAAAGCCGGATATTAATACAATAAAATATCAACGTGGAGAGGAAAATGGCGGAAAATAATCAGACAATGGCAGTTAACCGTGACAGGGTCATAATCAGGACCAGCGTTATCGGTATTCTTACAAATGTGCTTCTTGCAGCATTTAAAGCAACGGTCGGGATACTTTCAAACTCGATAGCGGTTATCTTAGATGCGGTAAATAATCTTTCGGATGCGCTTTCATCAGTTATAACCATAGTAGGAACAAAGCTTGCAGGAAGGCTTCCGGACAAAAAGCACCCCTTGGGATACGGTCGTATCGAATACTTAAGTGCGATGATAGTATCGGGCATCGTTTTGTATGCAGGTATAACCTCGGCAGTTGAATCCGTAAAAAAGATAATCCACCCCGAAAAACCCGATTACAGCACGGTTTCGCTCATAATAATAGCGGTTGCGGTTGTGGCCAAGGTGGTTTTGGGAAAATATGTCAAGGCACAGGGAAAGAAGGTTAATTCAGGCTCTCTTGTGGCTTCGGGATCGGATGCCTTAAACGATGCGATTCTTTCCACCTCGGTTTTAGTATGTGCGCTGATCTTTAAATTTACCGGCCTTTCTCTTGAAGCCTGGGTAGGAATAGTTATTGCCGTGTTTATAATCAAGGCCGGAATTGATATGATGAAGGAGACCTTAAATGAGATTTTAGGTGCCAGGGCGGATAAAGAGCTTACCATAAGGATCAAGCAGCTTATGACCGAAGAGAAGGAAATACGCGGCGCCTACGACCTTGTTATCAATAATTACGGACCGGATAAGAACCTTGTGTCGATCCATATGGAGATCCCGGATACGATGAGCGCAAGGGATATTGATAAGCTGACCAGAAAGCTTGAGAGAAAGATTTATAAGGAAACCGGAATGATCGTGGCTGCTGTGGGTATCTACGCCTACAACACGGAAGATACAAAGGCGGGAGAGATCCAGAAAAATGTAAGAGAACTTGTTATGTCCCACGAATGGGCTGTGCAGATGCACGGTTTCTATCTTGACACAGTTGCAAAGGAAATCCGCTTTGATGTGGTAATGAGCTTTGATATAAGGCCGAGAGAAGGGCTTAAGGTACTCTATGAAGAGCTTGGAAAGGTTTATCCGGACTACGATATAGAGATCTCGCCTGATGTGGATGTATCGGATTAAACGGAGGCCGGTGAGAAATGACTGAAACCAGACTCGAATTTGATGTCGGAGAAGAGGCCGAGGGGCTTCGTATAGATAAGTGCATAGCAGAGCAATACGAGGACATCACCAGGTCGTTTATCAATAAGGTGATAAAGAACGGTGGTGTTCTTATAAACGGTAAGGTGGTCAAGGCATCTAAAGAGGTAAAGCTTTCGGATCACGTTTCTATTGAGCTTCCCGAGGGAGAAAGCCTTGAGGTACTGCCCGAGGACATTCCTCTCGATATTCTTTATGAGGACTCTGATGTACTGGTTGTAAATAAGCCCAAGGGGATGGTTGTACACCCGTCTCCCGGGCATTACAGCGGTACTTTAGTTAATGCACTGCTTTACCATATCAAAGACCTTTCGGGGATAAACGGAGTAATGAGACCCGGTATAGTCCACAGGATAGATAAGGATACCACGGGGTCACTTATCATCTGCAAAAACGATAAGGCCCATATAAGCCTCTCAGCCCAGCTTGCCGACCACAGCCTGAACCGTCTTTATGTAGCGATCGTTAACGGCAATTTTAAGGAAGATGAGGGCACTGTGGATGCTCCTCTTGCCAGAAGTACAAACGACAGGAAGAAAATGGCTGTGACGATGGGTGGCAGACGGGCCGTTACGCATTACAAGGTAATTGAGCGCTTCGGCAACTACACCTGTATAGAATGTAAGCTTGAGACCGGCAGAACCCATCAGATCAGGGTTCATATGGCCCATATCGGTCATCCCGTTCTGGGAGATACGGTTTACTCAAAGGGGAATTCCCCGTTTCATACCGAAGGGCAGACACTTCACGCCCGTACTCTGGGCTTTATCCATCCCACAACCGGAGAATACGTGGAAACCAACGCTCCCCTGCCGGAATATTTTGAAAAGATCCTTGCAAGGTTAAGGGCGGACAAGACATAGGCTTCTGATTTTTCTTTGAAATTATAGCCCAAAATTAGTATAATAAGCATAATAACCAAAACGATATAAGATCGGGAGGGTAATATATGAATACCATAATCACCATAGGTCGTCAGTTCGGTTCCGGCGGACACGAGATTGGCTGCAAACTTGCAGAACATTTCAACATCAAATGTTACGACAAGGAGCTTCTTACCAGGGCCGCAAAGGAATCCGGAATGTGTGAAGAGGTCTTAGAGCATCAGGATGAACGGCCGACCGGATCATTTCTCTATAATCTTGTATTGGACACCTATTCCTTCGGATACAACACGGCAAGTACCTATTTTGATATGCCCGTAAGCCACAGGGTATTTTTAGCCCAGTTCGATACCATAAAAAAGATCGCAGAGGACGGGCCCTGTGTAATAGTCGGAAGATGTGCCGATTATGCCCTTCAGGAGCGGAAGGATGTATTAAACATCTTTATCTATGCCGAAAAGGAAGAACGGATCAAACGTGTAATGGGGCGTTTTAAAGACATTACTTCAGAAGATAAAGCATGGGACATGATCAGTAAAAAGGATAAGCAGAGAAAGAGCTATTACGACTATTATTCTTCCAAGAAGTGGGGTCATGTCGATACCTACGATCTTTCCGTGGATTCTTCGGTTCTTGGAATAGAGGGAACCGTAAAGCTCATCATTCAGTTCATTGAAGATTTTGAAAGCAAAGCTAAATAAAGGGCGGCAGATGTATACCCACTCCGTAATCTGATACGGGGTGGGTTTTTTTAGCCTTGTGCGGCAGCTATTACGTATATATAATTATGATTAATGGCTTTTTTTGATAATAGATATTATAAAACAAGTTTTTCGACATTAAGGAGGAACGGATGCCGGGACCAGGGGAAAAGAATTTTGAACAGAAAAAGCAGCAGGAGATCAATACGTATAAGACAACGGATGACGTTGCCTATACGAGGCCTCAGGTTAACCTGTTTGAAAACAATATGCAGGTAAATAAAAGTGCAAAAACGACAGACAACT
The DNA here is from genome assembly GCA_024691015.1 of Lachnospiraceae bacterium. Classification (GTDB taxonomy): domain Bacteria; phylum Bacillota; class Clostridia; order Lachnospirales; family Lachnospiraceae; genus NK4A144. The sequence continues at coordinate 207 of JAILOD010000172.1, read as the reverse complement.
TAAAAACGGACGAGAATGAAAAGGAAATCTTTAAACAGAAACTTGAAAATGCCGTGAATGAGCATGAGTCTTTGCAACAGATATGGAATAAGGCTGAGAACGAATTTGATCAGGAGCATGTTCAGAATATTGAACAGAATAAGGTGGAGACTGCTGATCAGAATACTGATCTTAAACAGTTACAGGACAGAATGATGGAATTCAATC
>JAILOD010000214.1 GCA_024691015.1 Lachnospiraceae bacterium | reverse complement strand
GGCTTAAGACGCAGTGCCCATACACTCATAAAAACCCTGTCAGAGTCTGCGGATCTCATATTTCTGGATAAAAGCTCGGAGTATAGTGAGTTTGCATCTCCTCTTGCCCGCCGCATGTTTGAAGAAGAATTATTTGCCTGCGAAATATACAACAGCGTGGTTGCCACCAAATTCAGGCAGCCCTTCAGAGCAGAGCTTTCAATTCCTCTTGAGATCGACTGACAGGATGATCCATTTAAATTTAACCCATATCAAAAGAGCCGGACTTAAAAGCCCGGCCCTTTTTAAATCATCTTAATTTACGCATCTTTATTTTCTGCTATTCCATTATATTTGAATGCAAGCATTGTTATATCGTCGAACTGCGGTGCATCTCCCACAAACTCATCAATCGAAGCACGCACATTGGTAACGAGCTGCTCAACGGGAGCATCCGAAGCACTGTTTAATGCCTCAAGCATCCTGTCTGTGCCGTAAAGAGTATCGTGAGCATCGGTAGCCTCCGCAACACCGTCGGTATATACGAAAAGCGTGTCACCGGGATTCATTTCGAATTCATGCTGCTTGAAAGGTATGCCCGCTATGGATGCAACCGCAGGTGAATGGCGGTAAACAACCAGCTCGAACTGACCGTCCTTACGCTTTATTACCGGATGCTCGTGCCCGGCATTTGCAGCAAGGCCCTTACCTGTTGATATCTGAAGTATTCCGAACCAAACGGTAACAAAGAGCTCCGCTTCATTGCCTTCACAAAGCTGATCATTGGCATAAGCGAGAACCTCCGAAGGAGAACCTCCCATAAGGGCCCTGTTCTTGATAAGAGTCTTTGCAATGACCATGAAGAGTGCCGCAGGTACTCCCTTACCGGATACATCGGCCATAACGAGACCGATATGATCGTCATCTATAAGGAAGAAATCGTAGAAGTCTCCGCCGACTTCCTTTGCGGGATCCATCGAAGCAAAAATATCGATTTCCTTTCTTTCGGGGAACGGCGGGAAAATCCTCGGCAGCATATCCGCCTGGATCTGTGTTGCGACATTAAGCTCGGCACCGATACGTTCCTTCTCTGCTGTTACCTTCTGCAGATTGTCGATATATTCATTTATACCGACCTCCATCTTATAGACACTTTCACTCAGCGTCTGTATCTCATCCCCTGTTTTTACGGAAGTAAGCTTTTCGGAAATCTTTGTGTTGTTTTTAACAAAATCATTGGCCTCCGCAGATACCATCTGTATGGGAGCGATAACGCTGTTTGTCAGAAGGATTATGCCTCCGATAAGACAAAGCAGTGCAACTATAGCAGTTATAATGGATACTCTTACAACAAATTTGGCCTTGTTTGACGCTAAGGTGCTCATCGGGATCTCCACACCGACCATCGCAATCGTCTTACCGTCTTTCACGATTGGAAGCATGGCTGTAAGATTATATCCAAACTCACTTTTTGAGATAAAGAAACCATCATGCTTCTTTCCTGTTTCATAGGAATCCTCGACATCCAGACGATACTGCTTAAGAATACCTCCGGTATCACCTAATTTATAGTTTAAGGATGGATCGGTATAAACATCGGCTATATAATACAATGGCTGCCAGGTTTTATTGGCCGCACTCTCATCCGTATATGCCTTCATAACATCCATATTTATGGTTACGACAAAAACATCATTAGCACCTATCGAATCGCTGAGGTTTGCAAGCTCCATGAGCATTTCATTGTATCTTGGCTCCGCCTTTATCGCCTCGATCTCCGAAGCATCCACAGAACCGGTATTGTAGCCATAGGCTGCTTTGGCATACCGGGGAAGTTCATCATCCCTGAAATAAGTGGAGGCAACCGTTGCAGCATTATATGCCATGGTATTGTAATATTCCTTGATAGATACGTCATAAAGCTGATGTCCGACTATGATCGCTCCGAAATAGACCATGATGATCATTATAAGAAGAATGACCATAAACTTTATCGACAGTTTTCCGCTGTGCTTTGTTACGATCTCGTTTGCTTTTTTCATATTATTTTACCCTCATTATATGTAATGGTTTGGGCTGGCCGCCCTGTCCCGCTCTTTCGTTCTTCTTTTCCATAAAGTTATCTTTATTGACAAATTCAAGAACGACTTTGTTTATAAACCCCAGATCCCTAAGTTCCGCATAATCCTTGCTGAGATCCTTAAGAATGTTATCAAAACTGTTTTCAAGTTCTTCTGCGTTTACCCGGATATCATCATCAAAAGCCACAACGCCGTGATAAAACGCAGGCACTCTGCTATAGTCCTCGTAGAAGAAATACTGCCATATGCCGAGCCCGGTTTCAGATGATAAATGCCGCATGGCACGGTCTAACTTATCCAGTGCAAGCTTTTCCCCGGCTATGTTCATCACCAGATTTCTGCGCGATAAAAACCTGAGTTTCGGAAGACGCCCGTAAAACCCCGTCACCTTTAAAACATCCCCCATAACATATCTGTAAAAGCCGGAAAATGTGGTAACTATTATCTCGTAGCTTTTTCCTTCTTCAAGCTCTTCCGGGCCGTATATGCGCTTATCTTCTTCACTGTAAAACTCGTAATAAGCGGTTCCGGGATACAATATATAATCATAAGTTGATATGCCCGCGGGAACTGCCATCATACATTCCGAACCTGCATAAATATAGTGCCATATACTGATATCACCTATATATTTCTTTATGGATATCTCTTCCGTCTGAAAAGCCTTGCTGCCTATACCGCTGATAAGAGAAACATTCTTCCATAACCTGGGAACGATATCAATAAAACCCTTTGAACATTCCGAACGGATCTTTTCTATACGTTCTGCGGAGATCTCCATTTTCTCAAGGCTATGCTTAACACTTTCAGGGAGGTCTATATCAGGCGAAACCCTGCCACGTTCCATATCATTAAGTATTATATCATAATCGTTTTCCAGGTGTTGAAAAAATATCAGAAAATCATAAAGATAGACTGATTCCATGGAGGAGATGTCTTCACTCGCAAAAGCCGTCCAGAGCTTGGCATACATATAATCGCAGGTCCTGGGAAAGAAATTGGTCTCCTTCTCTCCGGCTAATGTTTCGGTTCCGATAAGTCCAGCTTCATATAAATACCTGTAATAGGATGCAGTATAGAGCATAGTTTCCAGCTTTCCCACATCTTTATTAAGATCAGTCAGCAGGAACGAAATGAACAGCCGTTTTCCGCTGTTGTCCTTCACATGCTGCTGAAGATAGCGATCCATTACATTGCCATAACGTTTAAAGGCCTCATTTGTGATCGGAATAAGCTTACCCTCATCGGTAGAACCCGAGGTTTCAAGCATGGCAAAAATATCATAGGAAGTGATCAGATTCTTCTCTCCCTTTTCCATCCGTTGAATATAAGAGGCATAATCCTTATAATGGCTGACCGGAAGATTTTTTCTGTATTCTTCTTCCGATGAAATATCCCCAAACCCGTATCGCCTTCCGATCTCCGTATCCGCGTTGTCCTTAAGGATCCTTAAAAGCACCTCTTTATTTACGGTTGAGATTTTATCCTTATCTTTATCAAGCTCCGGATAGATCTTACTTATGTCCATATACCTCATTAAGAACCTTTCGTGTGTATTTCCCGAAGAACGGGCCATTTGCTTCCTGTATCACGTGGCTTCCGCCCAATGACAGGTTTCCTTCTATAAGAATTACATTTGAATCTTCATCCACGCTTAAATCCCAGGATATCAGCCTGTTACGACCAAGCACCGGGTGTGAACGTTTTATCACTTCATCGCATTTATCGAGGCAGGGAAGCTTATACCCTTTAAACTCTATACCGGTATCGGGGTGACGCGTCACAACCCGGCCGTCCTCAAGCGTTGCTATGCCGTTAAGAGTGCCGTCTGAAGCTATTCCGCAGAATATGCCGCCGGCTCCGGCATTGTCTACCTTTGACGAACCCACTCCGAGCCTTAATGATCTGGATAAGATCACCACTTCATTGTCGATCATAAGCGATATTATCCTTATTGAATTCAGGGACTCGGGATGAAGAGCCGCTATATCCTTGTGCTGTTTTATAAGCTTTTGAATGATGACATCCCCGTCTATCTTTTTTACAGCTTCCTTCAGGCGCATAAGCTTCGTCTTATCGGAGACATCCTTAAACGAAACAAAATGCACTCCGGCTCCGGCCTCCGAGGTGGTTGCGGCCTTTATAACGATCTCATCCTCTGAAAACAGGATCTTCTTTAATTCAGCGGCACAAACGACCCTGTAATCCTTATCCATCCATATCCCGCCGATCCTCATTCCCAGTGCTTCAGGCTGCTTTGCGAACGGAAACAGCCGGTAATAATAGCATTTATTGTCCAGATAATAGGACAGATCCCTGTCGCTTAAATATCTGTCTATATCGCACATATGCATCTCTTCGGGAATATAGTCCGGGAAAAATCTGCCGCTTTTCCCTGTATAAACCCTGTGCGAATCAGTGTTTACACGCTTAACATAGGGGCGGTAAAAATCCCGTGCAGCCTTAAGCTGTCCCTTAGTAAGCGGGGGAAACAGCTTTGCGACCGGCTTAACAAGCTTACGGTCGATGATCTTAAGCGCTGCATTATTTAAAAGCGTTATATGCGTATAGCCCGATTTATATGTACCGAAGAGAATGCCCAGAAGGTTATCCCTAAGATAATAATAATCCCTTGGATTCAGGCCGAAATATGGCTTTCTCCTGCGCTTACCATTCTTATGATAAAAGACCTCTTCCAGTATCTTTTTTGTATCTTTTCCGAAAAGCGGACCGTTGCACACCTGCGAACTGAAAATAGTCCCAAGTGCGAGATTGGTCTCTACGAGTACAGCCTCGCCCTCTTCGTCTATCGCAATATCCCAGTAGGCTATCTTGTTATGTGCCATTATCGGATGTGCGCGTTTAATAAGCTCTACAGCCCTGTCATAATAAGGAAGCTTAATGTCGGAAAAGACATATCCGTTTTGAGGATGCTCCTTAATAACGCTTCCGTCATCCATAAGACCTGTTTCCGTAAGACGTCCGTCTTCTTTTACGCCGCAGAAAATACCTCCGTGGCAGAGGTTGTCAACCCTGCTGCCCTTTGTGCCGATACGTACCGCGCCTGACACGATCTTTACGCCTTCCTTTGTGAGAAGTGACATGATCCTTAAGGTGTTGACCGAGCTCTCATTCAGCCTTGAATAGGCCGGGTGCTGCTTTATGCTTTCCTGTATGACAAGGTCCGTCTTGTTCTTCGCAACAAAGTCCTTCAACACATTTATACGATCTTCCCCCTCAATGAAGACAACCCCGTATCCGCCTTCGGAATCCGTGGCCCTTTTTATGACGCACTGCTCCAGGCTTTCAACTTTTCTGCACACATCTTCAAAACCGATCAGCTTAAAATCGCCGTCGACCCAGTATTTTCCAAACCGCATCGCAATTAGAGGCGGCATTTTAACGTTAGAAAAAAAGCTGTAATACAGGCATTTATTGTCCAGATACTTCGAACAGAGCCTGTCTGTATAAAAAGGCTCGACACGGCTGAAATAGATGTCATCCGGCATATATTCCGCATAAAACTTGCCCGAGCGCGCCGTATAGCCCCTGTGATATAGCATATCCGGGATCTTGTATCTTTTGTAAAAGTCCCTTACAGCCTTCTTTTCTTCACTGGAAAGCTCAGGACAATTAAAATCCCTTACATAATTTTTCATGATCCTTCTGAAGATATTTACAACCGCCGGTGTGATAAGCCTGTCAAGGTCCGTCACTCCCTCGATGTATTTACCTGTAAGAAGCGGATATAAACTGTTCATATCAGAACCCCACGGTAAGTATGTTCATATTCAGTGTGAATGTGTAATGGCATTCCTTGGCCAGCCTGTTTATCATCTGCACGCCCATATCCAGCTCATCATCGCTTTCAGCTGCCACCTGAAAGGGATTGTATCTGTTGCCGGAGCACATGATCGTAATTCCGATCTCGTCATCTATGGAATAAATACGGATATCCACGGGATCGTTTTCGTTTTTCAGAGCCCTGTGTGCCATAACCGTCAAAACCTCTTCAAGGGCAAGCCCCAGCTTCATAACGGTTTTCCTGTCCATATTCTGCTCCATACAGAAATCCGATATGTCTTCACTGGCCTTACATATGCTCTCATCCGAAGAAGTGATCGAAAATACCTTAACCTTCTTGTTCTTTTCGAGATAGTCATCCAGAAGAAGTATGCTGGAAAGCTCATGCGCTTTTCCTTTGGAATCGTTGGATATCTTTTTGGCTGCGAGATAAATTACTCCCAGTGTTACTATCATACTGAGAGGCATGAACAGCCAGATGTTCTCTCCTCCGATCAAAAGAAGCCCCGCAAAAATTACGGCGAAAATAAATGTTCTTGTTATCATAACGAAATTTGAAAGAATTATATGATTTGTCACGTTGTAATAGGAACCGAGTATTGAAACCACCACCCCGAAAAGAAGCGAGATTCCCAGGCAGATAAAGGGTATCAGCAGGGATTCTTTTATCTTGAAAAAATTACCTATAGGACGGTAAAAGATGATAATTGCCGCTGAAAATATTGCAGAAAGAAGGATGCCTACCTTAATTTCGTATTTTACGATCATTCTCATGCCTTCGTTATCCTGTCCGGTGCCGAAGATTCCAAGAAGCGGTGCAGCCGTTCTGGGAACGCCTCCGGTTATGCAGATGGATAGTTCAAGGATTGAATTTATGACCGCCCATACCGCAAGGGCACTTACACCTCCGGCGTGATAAATGATCCAGTTAAGAACCAGCATCCTAAGCACTCCCATAAGGGTATCAAGGGCCGTGGAGCTGCCAAACATTACTATTTCCTTCAGACCGTATACTCTGAGCTTGGTTTTATCAAAACGGAAAAGGCTGTTTTTATCCTGAAGCATCCAAAATCCGTAAACACAGGCGATCAGCATCGAAAGCACACTTGCCAGACCGGCGCCGACAACTCCGAGATCAAAAACATAGAGCAGCAGCCAGTCAAAAAATACATCGGTTATTATCATGATATACATCATGATGCTCATTTCCTTTGATTTTCCGGATATCCGAAGGAAAAAAGTAGGGATATAAATAAGAATATAAGGAGCCGCTCCGAATAGAGTGACCCTGCAATATGCACGTACCATGGGTAAAAGCTCAGCATCCTTACACAGAAAAACGGAAATGATATCCGACAGGCCTGCCCCTGCTATCATGAACAGAACCCCGAAAATAACGGAAAGAATAAGTGCCGAATGATAAAACATCACCGCCAGATCTTCTCTTCTTTTACCAAGAGCCCTCGATACCACCGTGAAGGCACCCACGCCTATCATTGAACCAACCATGCATAAAAGCAGGAACACCGGCATATTGAGGTTTACTGCCGCAAGTGCTTTATAATCAAGCCTTCTCGATACAAAGGCCGTATCTATGAGTGTGTTAACGGTACCCGCAAGCACCGCGACCATTACCGGCCCCAAAGCCCTGCGATATTCTCTCTGTAAAAATGCTTCGTTTCTTTCCATAGTTTAGAAAAAAATCTCCTTATGTGGTCAAGCCACTTTATTAATCGTTTTATTATATCAAATTCCTGCCATAAATGATAGATGATCATCATTTTATAAATGTTCCTATAAATGATCCTCCGGGGCCGGCAAGCTTATCCGTGACAAAATCCGTAAACTCCATCAATCTGTCGGAGGTGTAGTATTTAAAATCCGAAACCCGGACATTTTCCTTCCTGTTATATTGAACATTAATAAGATGTTCCTTAAGCTTTCTTATGTCTTTTGAATAAATATAGCCCGGAAGCTCCGTATCTTTTGATGCTTTCAGCAGACCCAGTATACTCTCTGCCTCGTGGATGTTTTCGTAAAGCCACCTGTCCGCCAACTTATATTCGTTTGCAAAAGCCTTTGAAAACTCCTCCTTTGTTAACGGCGGGATGTTCTTTTTCTGAAGATCTCTCCAGACGTAAAGATCATTACAGTAATCCGTAAGGCAATGAGCACAGATACCGCTTATATATAACAGCCCTTTTCTGTCAGGCGCACCTTCAGAGTATTTATTCCAGAAAGCCTTTATGTTTTCGATCCATCTTTCATAATCCGAGGTATCGCCCCACTTTCCGCACCCTTCGAAAAGATGGGTGTGGATCTTTTGTTCAATGCTGTAGTCTTCCCGGAAATGAACCGAATCCGGCGCCACATTGCCCAACAAAAATTCCTCTTTAT
>JAILOD010000059.1 GCA_024691015.1 Lachnospiraceae bacterium | reverse complement strand
CATTCGTATCCATTGTTCTCATGGCCATTTCCTCCTATAATTATTTCGCATAAAGAAATCAATTCAGACAAAAAGAGGGAGCTCACGAATACGTGAACTCCCTTGTTCCTTTTTACAATTATCATAATTCAAAATCTTTGTCAACCGGAAGGGTTATTTCATAATTTATTTTAACCCCTTCGCATTCCGTATAAGATACTCCTTTATCGCGTCGCATACCAGATCCAGATGTGACTCGTAGCCGTGGTTATCACCGGGGATGGTCACCAGCTCGCAATCCGCATATTTCCCCGCGGCATCCACGGAATCTTCGTAGGGCACCACTTCATCCTCATCTCCGTGTATGATCAGTGTCTTTCCTTTGAATGCTTCTATTGCTCTGTCCACATCTATTGTCTGGGCTACTCTTATATAATTGCCACCCAATGTCCATTCATCGGTGTGGATCTCCTCCGGAATATTGTCGGGATCAAAAACGATACCCAGCTGATTTCCCATGCGTGACCCTCTCGGGATAATGATTGCCGGCGACATCGGGATCAGGATCTTTACCGTTTCCTTTTCCATCGGTGCTACAAGCATTGAAAGAAGCCCTCCCTGGGAATGTCCGCAAAGATAGACCTCGGTTACGAAATCCAGAGTCTTTACATAATCAAAAACCGCCATTGCATTTGAAATCCATTTATGCAATGTATGATCCCTGAACTTCCCGTCGCTTTTTCCGTGACCATACATATCGACTCTCAGCGTTGCGATACCTATTTCATTCATAGCTTCCTGCACCGCCACGATATGGCGCTCCGTGCTGTAACCTGTGAACCCGTGAATGATAATGCAAAGCGGGCATTTTTCGGCACCGTTCTTCGGCATATCCAGACTTGCATGAAGTTTTATCTTATCATCGTAAATATACATTTTTTAATTCCTCCTTAGTCTTACCAGCTCCCAGAATGCCACGGCACTTGCGGCAGCTACATTCAGAGAGTCAACTCCGTGATGCATCGGGATCTTTATTGTTATGTCACAGTCCTCTATCACTTCTACCGGCAGGCCGTCTCCTTCGGTACCCAGCACTATGGCCAGCCTTTCTTTTTGTTTCACCCTTTCGTCATCTATACCGACGGATTCATTTGTTAAGGCCATCGCTGCTGTATAAAAGCCGTTTTCCTTAAGGATTTCGATAAGCCTTACTCCCTCACTCTCTTCGCTGTCCGCCTGAGTCCAGGGTATCTGAAACACCGTGCCCATGCTGACTCTTGAAGCCCTTCTGTACAGAGGATTGACACTGGCCCTGGTTAAAACCACTCCGTCCACACCCATAGCAGCCGCCGACCTTATTATGGCTCCGACATTTGTGGGATTTACAACATCGAACAGGACCGCTATACGCCTCTTATCCTTCAAAAACTCTCTTAAAGGCACATCCCTGTCACGCCTGAAGGCAGCCCACAGGCCCTTTACCAAAGCATAGCCGGTGAGATCCTTTAAGATCTCATGGTCACCGATACAGACCTCTATATCCTCTGCTGCTTCTTTCCCGTGTATTTTTTCTATTGCCTCAAATACCTGCGGGATCTGCTTATCGAAAAGCCTGTCCTCAACAAGGATCCTGAACGGGATATACCCCGCCTCCAGTGCCCTTAAAACCACGTTCGGGCTTTCCACTATAAAGATACCCGGCTCCGGTTCATAATATCTGAGCAGCTGAACCTCCGAGGTCTGGGCAAAAATCTGAAATTTTTTGTCTTTTAAATCTTCTATTCTTATGATCTTCATTATTCGATATTATATCATATATACCCTCTTTCTGATTTTGTGTTAATATATAGAACGATCATAAATAAATTTAAAGAGGTTTAAAATGGAACAACAAAAACGCGAAAGCTTCGGAAGCCGTCTGGGCTTCTTACTTGTAAGTGCAGGCTGTGCCATAGGTATTGGAAATATATGGAAATTCCCGACGGTAGCCGGACAGAACGGAGGAGCTATCTTTGTTTTATTCTATCTCCTCTTTCTTGTGATATTGGGAATCCCGGTTCTTTCAATGGAGCTCGCGGTAGGACGGGCCAGTCAGAAGACCATTGTAAAAGCTTATCAGAAATTGGAGAAGCCCGGCAGCAAATGGCATCTTCACGGCTGGGTCTGCATTTTCGGCTGTTTCCTGTTAATGATGTACTACACAACTGTCGCAGGATGGATGATAGCCTATTTCTGGAAATTCAGCACCGGTGAATTTGTAGGTCTTGATAATAGTGCCGTAGCGGACGTTTTTTCAAAAATGCTTCAAAACCCCGGTGAAATGGGGTTTTTTATGGCAATAACTGTAATTGTCGGCTTTGCGGTTCTTTTCTTCGGAGTTCAGAAGGGACTTGAACGCGTTACCTCATTGATGATGATAGGCTTACTCACCCTCATATTGGTACTTGTAGTCAGAAGCCTTCTTTTACCCGGTGCAGGGAAAGGTGTTGCCTTCTATCTGCTTCCAAATATAGACAATGTAAAACAGATCGGGCTCGGAAAAGTAATAACTGCAGCAATGAATCAGGCCTTCTTTACCCTAAGCCTCGGCATTGCTTCAATGGAAGTTTTCGGAAGCTATATGACAAAAGAAAACTCCATCACAGGAGAAGCGATAAGAATATCCATTCTGGACACCTTTGTTGCATTGATGTCAGGTCTGATCATCTTTTCCGCCTGCTTCTCCTTCGGAATCGAACCCGATGCAGGTCCTTCGCTTATCTTTATCACTCTTCCCGGAATTTTCATAAACATGCCCGGCGGTATGCTTTGGGGCTCTCTTTTCTTTGTATTCATGACCTTCGCAAGCTTTTCGACCGTAACCGCGGTCTTTGAAAATCTCGTGAGCTCCATGATGGACAATTTTAATATGAGCAGAAAAAAATCTGTTTTTATAAACTGTATTCTTATGCTGATCTGCTCCGTTCCCTGCGTTCTGGGATATAACATTCTTTCCGGCTTACACCTCATCGGAGGCCGTGATATCTTAGACAGTGAAGATTTTATTGTCAGTAACATCCTTCTGCCCCTGGGCTCTATAATCTTTGTTCTTTTCTGTACAACAAAATTCGGCTGGGGTGCGGAAAAATATCTGGCAGAGGTAAACACCGGTAATGGTGTTAAAATGAATTCAAAGCTTATTATATATTTCAGATTTATCCTGCCTGTTTTAATACTGATCCTGTTTATTTCAGGACTGATCTGAGTTTTTTGGGGAGAACAACATGGGGATCGGATTTTCAAAAAAGAGAATTATTTTGAATCTGTATCAGATCATAACACTGACCTTTCTTCTGATCATTTTTGTCGGTGCAGTTTTACTGACTCTGCCTTTTGCTTCCAAAACATTTGTAAGCTGCGGCTTTTTGACAGCCTTGTTTACCGCCGCCTCAGCCGTATGCGTGACCGGACTTTCCGTGGTGGATGTATGGACACAGTTTTCCCTGTTCGGCCAGATAGTGCTCATCGCCCTGGTTCAGATCGGCGGAATAGGGTTCATGTCCATAATCACCATCCTGTTTCACCTTACAAATCACAAGGAAAGCATACAATCTCTTTCGCTGAGCGCCGAATCACTCGGGCTTGATGATATTGGGCATATTAAAAGGATCCAGAAGCGGCTCATTCTCGGAACGTTCTTTTTCGAATCAATTGGCGCTTTGGTCCTTTTCTTTTGTTTTATTCCATCTATGGGCATCCTCAATGCCCTGTGGTTTGGCATTTTCCATTCCGTCTCGGCCTTTTGTAATGCAGGCTTCGATCTTATGGGATATTTTTCTCCCGGTGTCGGTCTGACTTATTTTAACAACAAGCCGGCAGTGCTTCTTACCGTATCTCTTCTTATCGTGATCGGCGGAATAGGCTTTATGGTCTGGGATGATGTTTATACTTCAAAGGGCCCCAGAAACTGGACAATATATACTAAGATCGTGCTTAGTGTAACAGCTTCTCTCATAGTGCTTGGCACTGTATTCTTCTTTATTACAGAATTTAGAAATAATGAGACCATCGGCAGTATGTCTTTTGGTAACAAGCTTGTAAACAGCCTTTTCCAATCCGTGACCACAAGGACAGCAGGCTTTGCCTCCGTTGACCAGGGCTCTTTAAAGGACAGCTCCGTCGCAATGACGTCTATACTTATGATGATAGGTGGGTCTGCAGGTTCAACAGCCGGCGGTGTAAAAACCGCCACATTTTTGATCCTTGTAAAAACGCTGCTTTCACATCTTCGCGGCAGAAAGCACGTGATCCTGATGCAAAGAACCATAACAGATGACCAGATCCTGTATGCTTTTACCGTCACCGCAGGCTTTGCTCTTATCAGTACGGCAGGCGCATTTCTGGTCTCCTTCGCATCGAATATGAATTTTCTGCCTGCATATTTTGAAAGCATCTCAGCCCTTGCCACGGTTGGCCTGTCCTTAGGGATTACCTCATCCCTGTCGGCCGTTTCCCGTGTGATCATAATTATTCTTATGTATCTCGGGCGTGTAGGACTGCTCACCTTAACACTTGGCTTCTTCAAGGCAAAAGAAGATTTGGCTATAAAATACCCTACAACAAATATCATAATCGGATAACAAAGAATACCATCACTCTTATAAGGAGGAACTAAACATGAAATCATTTGCTATTATAGGTTTGGGGCTTTTCGGGGAACAGCTTGCAAAAGATCTGTTTAAGGAAGGACATAATGTTCTGGCGATCGATAAGGACGAAGAGATCGTTGAAAGGATTGCCGACAGTGTCTCAAAGGCTGTGGTGTTTGACGCAAAAAACAGGAACGCCCTGGCTCATATCGGTATAGATAAATATGACTGTGCCGTCCTTTGTACCTCGAGCGACCTTGCTGCTTCCGTTATCATCACAATGAACCTTAAGGCTCTGAATGTGCCAAAGATAGTCTGTAAGGTTCAGAACGAAACCGACCAGGAGGTACTTGAGGCTCTGGGGGCATCCTCCTGTATGGTCCCCGAGCATATAGCAGCTATTAATTTTTCGAAACGACTTTCCACAAACAATGTTCTGGACTTTACCCAGTTATCCGACGAATACGGCATAATGGAGATAAAGGCTCCCGAAAGCTGGATAAACAAGAGTATTCTGGAGCTCAATATCCGTTCCCAGTACAAATTGAACATTATGGCCATAAGACACGAAGGAAAGCTGATCGTAGATTTCCCTCCTACCTTTGTCTTTAGCGATTCAGACGAGCTTATAATGATCGGAAACAATAACAATCTGACAAAGGTTCAGAAGCTGAAATGATCCGTTTTTCCAGTATAAGATACAGGGAGGATTAAATGAACAAACAATCCTGGCCGCCGGGAAACATGCTTTATCCCGTGCCGGCAGTTTTAGTCTCTCTTCGGGATAAGGAAGGACGGGATAACCTCATAACCGTGGCCTGGGCCGGAACAGTCTGCTCCGATCCCGCCATGCTCTCGATCTCCGTCCGAAAAGAGCGTTACTCTCATCATATTTTAAAAGAAACCGGCGAATTTGTCGTAAATCTGTCAACGTCAAAAATTATCAGGGCCGTCGACCTCTGCGGTGTTAAGAGCGGCCGTGATACCGATAAATTCAAGCTTACCGGCCTTACAAAGGGAAAAGCCGTTAAGATCGACTGCCCCATTGTTGAGGAAAGCCCCGTCAATATCGAATGTAAGGTCAGGCAGATTCTGGAGCTCGGAACCCACGATATGTTTATTGCTGAGGTTTTAAATGTACAGGTCGATGAGTCCCTTTTAAACGAGAGGGGTGCTCTTAAGCTGGAAAAAGCTAATCTCATCGCCTATTCACATGGGGATTATTTTACCCTTGGGAAAAAGGTCGGGAGCTTCGGGTATTCCGTAAGAAAGCCCTCAAAAGACAAAAAGCCGCGTTCAGGGCGGCCCGGCAGAAGAAAATCCTGAAAATAGTTTATTGATTTCAAAAAAAGGCAGCAGGTGCTTTAAAGCCTGCTGCCTTATATTTTCGTATTTATGATGCATCCGCTTTTACCAGCTGATCTCGGGATCACCTGTAAGGCTCTCCAGAGTTCCTATAACAACTACGCATTCGGGATCAACCTTCTGCATTACAAGCTTCATAATGTTCTCGGGAAGTGCGACA
>JAILOD010000004.1 GCA_024691015.1 Lachnospiraceae bacterium | reverse complement strand
AAAGCCCAGCTTTTTAAGGGATTGTGAGGCGTGAACACAGCAGTAATCAAACTCGATACCCTGGCCGATACGGTTGGGACCACCGCCAAGGATCATAATCTTCCTGCTGTCGGGATTTACAGGATCGTTATCGGGAGCATTATAGGTGGAATAGAAATACGACGAATCCTCTGTGCCGCTAACGTGAACCTGATCCCAGGTCTCGACGATCCCTAAGGCCTCGCGCTTATTTCTCACCTCGTCCTCGCTGATCTCAAGGATCTCGGACAGATATTTATCCGAGAAGCCGTTCTTTTTGGCAGAAATGAGCTGCTCATCAGAGGGAAGAGAACCCTTTGCCTTCATAAGCTCTTCCTCTTCCTCAACCAGCTCCTTCATCTGTTCTATGAAATAATTCTTGATATTTGTGACATTGTGGATATCATCAACAGTTGCACCCTTGCGAAGAGCCTCATACATGATAAAGTGGCGCTCGCTGCTGGGGGTGATCAAAAGGCTCATAAGCTCATCCTTGGAAAGGGAGTCGAAGTTCTTGACATGACCCAGCCCGTAACGGCCTTTTTCGAGCGAACGGACAGCCTTCTGGAAGGCCTCTTTATAATTCTTGCCTATGCTCATAACCTCGCCTACGGCCCTCATCTGGGTGCCCAGCTTGTCTTCAACGCCTTTGAATTTTTCAAAGGCCCAGCGTGCGAATTTAACTACGACATAATCACCATCGGGTTTGTATTTATCAAGAGTGCCGTATTTTCCGCAGGGAATATCCTTAAGAGTAAGGCCTGTTGCAAGCTTTGCAGAAACCAGAGCGATGGGGAAGCCGGTAGCCTTGCTGGCAAGTGCCGATGAACGTGAAGTACGGGGATTTATCTCTATGACGATGATCCTGTCGGATTTGGGATCGTGAGCAAACTGAACGTTTGTGCCGCCGATGACGCCGATATGCTCAACGATCTTATATGCCTGCTCCTGAAGACGGTCCATAACGGACTGGCTAACGGTAAGCATGGGAGCCGTACAGAAGGAATCTCCGGTATGAACACCCATTGGATCAACGTTCTCTATAAAGCATACCGTGATCATATTGTTATCCTTGTCTCGGACAACCTCAAGTTCAAGCTCTTCCCAGCCCATAACGGATTCTTCAACCAGAACCTGATGAACGAGAGAAGCCTGAAGACCACGGGCACAAACGGTTTTAAGTTCCTCTTTGTTGTATACCAGACCGCCGCCGGCGCCGCCCATAGTATAAGCTGGCCTTAAAACAACGGGGTAGGAGAGCTCATCTGCGATGGAGAGAGCTTCTTCAACGGAATATGCCACACGGCTTCTTGCCATCTCGATGCCAAGGGAGTTCATTGTGTTCTTAAATTCAACCCTGTCTTCACCACGTTCGATCGCATCTACCTGAACACCTATTACCTTAACGTTGTATTTATCCAGAACGCCGGCTTTATAGAGCTCTGAGCAAAGATTAAGCCCCGACTGTCCGCCGAGATTGGGGAGGAGAGCATCGGGACGTTCTTTTGCGATTATCTCCTCAAGACGATTGACATTCAGAGGCTCTATATAGGTTACATCGGCCATTTCCGGATCCGTCATGATAGTGGCGGGATTGGAATTTACGAGAACGATCTCGTAACCAAGTGAACGAAGGGCCTTGCAGGCCTGGGTCCCTGAGTAGTCGAATTCGCAGGCCTGACCGATAATGATGGGACCGGACCCGATAATAAGTACCTTATGTATATCTGTTCGCTGTGGCATAATATCCTCCTAAACTGATTAACTTATTTACCGTATTAGATTATAAATGAAATTCGGTTCGGGGAAAAGAAGAAATGTACTTATGTTTACAAGAAATTAATAATAATAAAAGAGCTGTGGAATATCCACAGCTCTTTTTAATCTCAGTAATAATGTTCGCTACTTTGTAATAATATATATTAAAAAGGGCAATCAATGTTTCTGGATTATAATTTTGTTACGTTGGTTGCCTGAGGTCCTTTTTCTCCGTTAGTAACGTCGAATTCAACCTGCTGTCCCTCGTCGAGAGACTTGAAGCCCTCCATGTTCAGTCCTGAATAATGAACGAAAACATCGTTTCCGGATTCATCAGAAATGAAACCATAGCCCTTCTGGTTGTTGAACCACTTAACTGTACCTTTCATTGTGTTACCTCCAAAAAAATTAAAAAAATATTATTTTTGCCTGCATCGCAAGCAACAGTGATATGATACCACATACATATTTTAAATTCAATGAGAAAAATTAAGAAAAACTCTTAACTTTTAAACATAATTGCCGATATAGGAAACAGATGACTATATCCGGGTTAAGCTTTTTTTATCCGGAGTCTGATCACGGGGGACACAAAAGGTCATCGGGAACTAAAGACGAGGGTAAGGATACCCTCATAAATATGGTCTCGCCTCATCAACGGGACGGAAAGTCAAGGAGGACTGGATATGAAGATTGCAGCAAGCAATGTGGAAATGATGTCTACGAGACAGGCTCTCAGAGTCGATCAGTCTACGACCCTGTTTAATGTCCGAATGGAGCGTTCTAAGCTGGAAGAAGAAAATGCTTTTCTGAATAAAAAGGAAGAAGATCCTTTGAAGGAATTGGGGCGTACAGCTAAGGACGCGAAGACGGATAACAAATCACAGGAAGAATCCAACAAAAAACGCGAAGAAGAACAGAAGGCGGCAATAATCGAGATATCCGATAAGGGGAGAAATTCTCTGGAGGTTTCGAAAAGCTCGAAATGCGGTATTCCTTCGGCAGAAGAGTTGTCGGATGCATCACTTGAGACCTTGAGGTCGTTACTGAGGATGTTAAGATCCTTAGGTGGTAACTCAAAGGCACTTGAAAGACTTGAGAAGTTCATAAACAATCAGGCAGATGCAGCAAAGGATCAGAAAAAACAGACCACTGCTATAAACGGTGGCATGCTCGTGGGTGTAGCGGTTGCAGGTAATGTAAATCGTGACAGAAACGATGGGATCACCACAGTTACGCAGCGCAGTGAGTTCCACGCGGAAAGCGAATTTACGAGCTTTAATGCAAAAGGAAAGGCTTTAACCGAAGACGGAAGAAGTATTGATTTCGGAGTGGAGCTTTCGATGAGCAGAGAGTTTATGAGCTATGCCGAGATCAATGAGGAAAACGTGATGAACCTTAAGGACCCGCTGGT
The DNA here is from genome assembly GCA_024691015.1 of Lachnospiraceae bacterium. Taxonomy (GTDB): domain Bacteria; phylum Bacillota; class Clostridia; order Lachnospirales; family Lachnospiraceae; genus NK4A144. The sequence continues at coordinate 4,984 of JAILOD010000004.1, read as the reverse complement.
GATAAATCTTAAAGGCGGGGCAGCGGTTACCGATCAGAAGTTTACCTTTGATATTGATGCTGACGGAAAAGAGGATAATATTTCCCGATTAACAGCCTCCTCAGGCTTCCTTGCCTATGACAGAAACGGAAATGGCAGGGTAGATGACGGAAACGAGCTTTTCGGCACAAAAAGCGGAGACGGATTTAAGGATCTAAAGGCCTTTGATCAGGACAAAAACGGATGGATAGACGAAAATGATGATATTTTCTCTAAACTTAAGGTCTGGTTTAAGGACGAGGATGGAACCGACCGGCTGCTTAGCCTGAAGGAAGCGGATGTAGGAGCTATCTTCCTGGGAAAGAGCGATACGGAGTTTTCGTTGAAGAACAATGAAAATAAAACCGACGCGGTAATACGATCCACCGGAATCTTTCTTAAAGAAAGCGGAGGAGCAGGAACGATCCAGCATTTGGATCTGGCTTTGTAAGCACAGTGTTACAATTTGGTTATCTGGCAGACAACTAAATTGCAACAGCATCATTTCCCGTGAAAAAAGAGGGGGATTTTCGTTACTGTTCAGAGCCGGGCTACGCACAGGCTGCGTTGTTGCGGGGCTTTACAGTAGGAACGGGTTTCCCAAAAAAAAGGACTGTTGCCTAAGGCAACAGTCCTTTTGCTTTTCAGTTCTCCGTTTTCGGGAATTCCAGCTCTTTCATTATACTGATGTAGGCAGGACGGAGTATTTTTCCCTGACCTATTATTTCTTCGATACGATGCGCACTCCAGCCGGCTATCCTCGCGATCGCAAACAGCGGGGTATATAGCTCTATGGGAATGTTCATCATCTGATAAACAAAACCGGAATAGAAGTCCACATTCGGGCTTACGCCCTTGAATATATGACGCTTTTCAGCGATAACCTTTGGAGCGATCTCCTCGATCTTCTGATAGAGATCCAGTTCCTTCTTTACACCCTTGGATTCCGCAAGCTTCAGCACAAATTTTTTGAATACACGTTCTCTTGGGTCGGAAATCGAATAAACGGCATGTCCCATACCATAGATAAGTCCCTTTTTGTCGAAGACCTCGCCGTCCAGCATCCGGGTGAGATAATCGTGTATTTCATCATCATCGTTCCAATCGTGAATATTGGCACGGATATCATCCATCATCTCCATAACCTTAATGTTTGCTCCGCCGTGGCGGGGACCTTTCAGGGATGACATTGCAGCGGCTATAGTTGCATAGGTGTCGGAACCGGAGGAGGTTACCACGCGGGTGGTAAATGTGGAATTGTTACCGCCGCCGTGCTCCATGTGAAGCATAAGGGCAACATCCAGAACGCGGGCCTCGACATCGGTATAATTACCATCGGGGCGGAGCATTTTAAGGAAGTTTTCGGCAGTCGATTTCTTTGGATCCGGCCTGTGGATATACATGCTCGCATTTTTTTCATAATGGTTATATGCGTGGTATGCATAGACTGCAAGCATGGGGAAGGTTGCTATCAGCATTATGGCCTGACGCAGGGAATTTATAAGATCCGTGCGTGCTGCATCCTTATCATAGGAGGCCAGAGTCAGAATACTTCTGGTCATCGAATTCATGATATCCTTTGTAGGAGCCTTCATTATTACATCGCGTGTGAAATTTGTCGGAAGACTTCTGTTTTTTGACAGGATATGAAGAAATTCCGTCAGCTGATCTTCATCGGGAAGTATTCCGAAATTCAGAAGGAAGGTGGTACGTTCGTATCCAAAGCCTGAATGGGAAAAGGCCTTAACGAGGTCTCGAACATTGTAACCGCGATACCAGAGCTCACCATCGCAGGGGACCCCGTCTTTAAATGAGTTGATTTCCGAAATGTTTGTAAGTCCTGTTATGACACCCTTACCGTTTACATCACGTAAGCCTCTGTTTACTCCGTATTTTGAAAACAGTTCATCTGAAATCGTATCGGCGTTCAGGCAGAGTTCCTGCATAGATTCAGCGTATTGATTAGTCTTTTTTGTAAATCCCATATTTAACCTCTTAATAATAATAACAATGAGTAATGATCGAAGCCGGGTAGCAGACCGGCCGGTGTTTAAAGAAAAACCGTGAGGTTTGATAAAACCGGAAGAAGGTATCGAAATATACAGAAATGCATATTTGCCGTACCATTTGTCATTATACAAAAAAATTCATAAAAAGTCCAAACATTATGTTTAAGTTAATAAACTTATGGTATTATTGAATGAAAAGTTTTTTGGTAATTAACGGTCCTGGATAAGGGGTTTATAAATATGAAATCATTACGTACAAAATTGCTTGTTCTTATGTTTGTTCTTGTCTTATTTGTGACAGGTGCGCTCTTTACGATGAGTTTAATAAATGCAAACAGGACAGAGATGGAGGCTTCCGATGAGATCATAAGAAGGATCGGGAGTGAGAGCGAGATTAAAATGGATAAGATCCTTGATGAGATCAGTGAATCCGTGGATAATATCGCTTATTATACACAGAAACAGATAGGAAGCTCTTCACATATACTTATAAATAAAGAAATGCTCGAAAAACACATAAACGACGTAAAAACGGTTGCTCTTTCCACAGCAGAGCATACTTCGAGCTGTGTTACCGTATACTACAGACTGTCTCCGGAAATGACACTTTCCAATTATGGCTTCTGGTACAGCAAAGATAAAGAGGGCGGCGGGTTCAGTGAAGTTAAACTTACCAATATCAGTAAGTATGACGAAAATGATCTGGAGCATGTAGGCTGGTATTATGAGCCTGTAAACGCCGGACATGCTGTATGGCTGAATCCGTATTACAACAGAAATTACGGTATAGAAATGGCCTCCTATGTGGTGCCTGTATATATGGGAAATACACCTATAGGGGTGGTTGGAATGGATGTGGATATAGTGGATCTCAGAGAAGCCGTAAGTGAAATAAAGGTCTTCGATAATGGGTATGCGGTACTTATGGACAGCACGGGAAACATCGTATATCACCCTGAATTTGAAGCGGGTCTTAAGAGTGAAGAATTCCCTACCAGATTTTTGTTTGCGAAAAAGGATATTGATATGATGGAAAAAACCGACAGGGTTCAAAAATATCAATGGGTGGGAGAAAAGAAGAGTCTTTATATAGAAACGCTGCAAAACGGAATGAAGCTCATCATAACGGCCTTTGATAAGGATATTTATAAATTTGGAATAAAGAGCCTGATGAATCTGATATTTGTTATTCTTTTCATCATAGTTACGGTTCCGTTCGTAATATTCTGGTTTGTTAACAGGGTGACCGCTCCTCTAAAGGAAATAAATCTGTCTGTGAGTGACTTCTTCGGAGGTAATCTGGATAGCAGGAGCAATATTGAAACTGACGATGAGTTTGGTGTCTTAAGCCGGGATACCAATAGGATGTCTGATATGATAAAGAGGTATTTTGAATACTTTCATGGCTTATCCTTTAATGACGAGCTGACCGGGTTAAATAACAAATCTGCCTTCAGTGAAAGGATCAAGCTCTTAAATTCCGAAATCGAGATAGGCAGATCCCGCTTTGCCGTTATAGTAATGGATTTAAACGAGCTGAAAAGCATAAATGATAACTTCGGTCATGAAAGAGGAGATCTGCTGATAAAGGGAGTTGCAGCCATCATGAAAGAGGTATACGGACAGGACTGCGTTTACAGGACAGGCGGAGACGATTTTGTTGCGATCCTTACTTCTCATGTAACAGGAGAGATTCAGAAGATCATTCAGAAATTCAGAAAAAGAGTGGAAGAGTATGCTGAAGAAAATATGGAAATATTCGGCGTGAAGGTCAGTGTATCCATAGGCTATTCAACCTATATAAAAACCATGGACAGCTCTTTTGCAAATGTATATGACAGAGCAGACGATTCCATGCGTGATGATAAACATATGCAGAGATCACAGCATATCGTTTAAGAGATTGTTTTTGAAACCAAAACGTATCAGGCCCGTTCAAAATAGTTGCGTAATTCGGCAATTGGAATGGGCTTGGAATACTTATATCCCTGAAGATAGCGGCCGCACATGTTTCGGCACATTATCTCATCTCTGTCATCTTCAACACCCTCATAAAGAACCGAATAATTCATATCCGAGAACATGTGGGCGAGATAGGAAACCATGGTTTCCGATTTCGCTTCTTTTCCGCTTGCAATGACAAGCGAACGGTCGAATTTTATGATGTCGAAGGGAAGGGCGATAATACGGTCAAAATTTGAATAGCCTGTGCCGTAATCATCCAGATAGAATTTGATACCGCTTTGTTTTAATTCATTGATCTTTTCCTTAACGATAAGGAATTCCTTTTCGTTCTGGCTTTCGGTAAGCTCTATGGCGATCTTGTCAAACGGAATACCGCAGTCGGAAATGATACGACGTATGGAATCACAGAAATTGGTAAGCCTTACATCCAGCATGGAGAAATTTACCGAGATACGTTTTAAAACATAGCCTTCACGCATAAGAGAGCGTATTTCCATACAGGTCTTATTTAAAATGATAAAGCTTAAGGTGTGTATATATCCGTATTTTTCGGCAATGGGGATGAACTGATCCGGGAAAACCATACCGGTCTCTTCCAGGCGGAGCCTCATAAGAGCTTCGGCTGTATCAAACTTCCCTGTGGCGGTATTCAGCACCGGCTGGCAGAAAACTTCTATACGGGGGTCATTAAGATCCTGTGTGGAACTTATGTCTTCAAGCTGCGAAAGGATATATTTATGCTTTTCGTAGGCCTTGAAATCATTTTCGTCGACGTATTTCAGATCCTGATCATTCATGCGGTTCTCAAGGTATTGAATAAGGGCAATATAGTCGTTGCTTTTGCCGATCTCTTCGGTGGATTTCAGGAATACGATCTTGTGGTCAAGCTGGAAGCGTTCGTGCTGGAGCTTGAAGTTTTCATACATTTTTTTAAGACGTTCTTCATAATCAGGATTCTTGGCGGTTTCGGCCACAAGGATAATGTGTCCGCC
>JAILOD010000195.1 GCA_024691015.1 Lachnospiraceae bacterium | reverse complement strand
TCGCCCATTATATATGATATAAGAGGGATCATAAGATTTCCGGCATTGGGGTAGACCACGCTCATTTCTTCCACCACGCTGCCCGCAAACAGCTTCCTGAAGGAATAACCTATAAATATGGCTACGAAATGCAGGAATATGACCACCGCAAACGCCAGGAAAATGCCGTTTCTTATATCATCCGTCAGATCTATCTGGAAAATATTAAGAATGGTACATGGAACGACCACATATAATACAACCTTGGATAAAACGACAGAATCCGAGCTTTTTAAAAGCCCGGACTTCACTATTACAAAGCCCAGTGCCATTATCACAAACAGCTGGACTATTCTTTCCGCCAGTAAAAGACTCAGCATTGTTTTTTCCTCTGTTTATTCGTCCTGAAGTCTCTCAACCATTGCAAGTAAAGCTTCTGCCGAATTAAAATTCTTAGGAACGATCTCCGAAGCGGGTATGGAAATGTCATATTCATCGTTGAGAGCAGAAATGATCTGCAGAATATCAAACGAATCGATCACATGACCGTCTACGAGGTCAGTACAGTTTTCAAAATCAACATCCTCTTTAATATCCTTTAAAAGAGCAAGCATAGTATCCATGTTATCAATCCTCCATATTTATTATACTGGTTTCTTTTATTCCTCTGACAAGGCGCCTTTTTCCTTCGCCTTCATATATTATTATATTCGGAAGTGCCCGACTTAGGAAGAGGTAAATTCCTTCAGTCACCGAATAAGCACCTATATTGCAGAATGCAAGCACGTCACCTTGCTCAAGAGTGCATAATCCAACCTCTCTTACAGGAATATCACCTGTTGTGCAAAGAGAACCTGCTATCGCGTATTTGGTTTTCTCCTCAGTCTTTCGATTTAACTGATGTATTACGGGCACCTTCATTCCCATTATCTGCCCATAATAATTTATGTGATTGATACCCCCGTCTATAAATGCATAATTGGTATCATTCGCCGTCTTAATGTCTTCTATCCTCGTAAGGTAATACCCGCACTCCGAGGCAAAGAAGCGTCCCATCTCTATTGTGAGCTCACATTCCTCTGCGATACTTTGAAGCTCAGGTGCAAGCTCCTTCAACGGCCTTAGTGTATCGGAGAAATCATCCCCTTCAAAATAAGGGTAATTGAGGCCCGGACCATATTCAAGCTTTATGGTTTCAAATCCGTACCCGCTTTTCAGCTCCTTAAATAATTCCTTCAGCTTCCCGAGTTCCTTTATCTGCTGCTTTATCTTAGCTCTGCCTGTACCAACAAAATAATGGATTCCCTTTATGTCTATGTTGGAATAGTCAGCTCTGTTTGATATTATGTCAACCAAATCTTCCTTTGACATACCAAACTGACTTCCGGCATTAAGCCTTAAAAGAACGGGATATACCTGATCATCCGAAATCCCCTGCTTGTTGATAAGCTCTGCCTGCGTCTTCGACTCGGCGGTAAATATTCCGACCTTGTATTCTGCAGCTTCCTTAACATCTCTTTCACGCTTGACCACGCCCGAATAGATTATCCTGTCCGGATCCACTTTTAAAGCCTTACATATATCAAGCTCGCCCGGAGAACATACCTCCAGCTTTTCGGTAAGAGAAAGCATGGTCTTTATAAGAAACGGGTTGGCCTTTATGGAGTAACAAAGATGAACCTTATCTCCGACTATATCCTTGACCGCCTTCATCCTCTTCACGAGAGCCTCTGTATCAAAGACATAGGATGGTGTTCCAAACTCACCTGCGATCTCAAGCAGTTCCTTATCTGTCATTTAAAGCCCTCCTGTCTATCTTTCCGTTCTTGTTAAGCGGCATTTCCTCCAAAGGAGTTACCGAATTCGGCATCATATATGGAGGCAGAAGAACCCGCAACTCCTTCATCAGCTCCTTCTTATCCGCTTCTCCCGTGTAGAACATCTTTATCTTCTTTTTCTCGTGGTCATATATACAAACAACCCTGTCGATGCCCTTAACCGCACCGGTGATCGCCTCGATCTCACCAAGCTCGATCCTCTGTCCCATATGCTTTATCTGGAAATCCTTCCTGGAAACATATATAAGATTTCCGTCTTTATCGTACTTTCCAATATCTCCCGTCCTGTATACTATCTCAATATATTTTGACTGAAGCGGGTTCTGCACAAAGCTCAAAGCGGTGCGCTCCCTGTCATTATAATATCCGGGCACCACCGCGGTTCCGCTGACCGTTATCTCTCCGGTAACATCAGGGCTTGTTACCTCTTTATCGTTTTCATCCAACAGGAAAACCCTCTCGTTCGGGAAAGGCTTACCGGCAGGGATCACATCAGAGTCCTCAAATTCCCTGTCCAAAACATAATATGTACAGTTACAGGTTATCTCTGTCGGACCGTAGAGGTTTACATAAGTAGCATCAGGCAGGTATTTCTTCCAGACCTTAAGATGCTTAACCGGCAGAACCTCCCCGCTGAACATCACTCTTTTAACCGTAGTCGGGACCTTGTAGTCAAAGCCGTTCATTATGGACACAAAGCACATGGCGCTTACCGCCCATACCAAAGTTGTAACCTTCTTTTCCACCAGATAATCCATAAGCTGCGTGGGAAAAGAGAAGAAATCCCTCGGAATTATCTGAACTTTTGCACCAATGAGAAGAGACGAGTAAATATCCTTCACTGACACATCAAAATCAAACGGTGCCTGATTACCGAAAATATCATCCTCTGTAAGCTTAAATATATCGGTAAAGTACTCCGAGAACTCAATGACCGACCGGTGTGCTACTGTAACACCCTTGGGTACTCCCGTGCTTCCGCTGGTGAAGTTCACATACAAGGGATCGATATCCAGAGCCTCTGCCCTTATTACAGCCAGCTTTTCATCATCTTCTTTCGCAACCTTAAGCAGATCTTCTATAACGAGTATTTCTCCGTCATATACAAGCTCTGCGCTCTTTTCCTTATTCTTTTCATCCGTAAGGATAACTGCCGGCTTTAAGGTTTCTATTATCTTGTTTATCCTGGTTATGGGACTTCTTACATCGAAAACACTGTAAAAGCCTCCGGCATAAACCACACCGAACATTCCCTTTACCGCGATATTGCTCTTTTCAAGGAAGAAACCGACTCCGTCACAATGGCCTACCTTGTCTGACAGGAGACTGCCGAGAGCCCTTGCGTCGTGAAGAAGTTCGTTGTAGGTCATA
>JAILOD010000289.1 GCA_024691015.1 Lachnospiraceae bacterium | reverse complement strand
TCGCTCCCCTCTGCCTGTCCGAACTGATTACTCGGGAAATCAAGGATTTCAAACCCCTTATCCTTATAGGCTTTGTACATTTCCTCCAGTGCTTCATATTGCGGAGTAAAACCGCAGCCTGTGGCTGAATTGACAATAAGCAGCACCTTTCCTCTGTATGCCTTAAGGTCTGTAATCTCTTTTGACCGGGTAAGAACAGGTATTTTATATATAGGTGCTCCCACAAGAAAGTCTCTGGTGATCTCGATAATATCGGACATCTGCTTCAGATCGGTGGTCAGATCTCCGCTTTCAAGAGAGTGATCGCATCCCTCAAACCTGTAAAACGGAACGTGGTTCTCACGACAGCGCGCTTCTATCTTATCAGCCTCGACAAAAGGATCCTTTGTACCGAAAAAGGCAATGGTTTCCCTATCTCCCAGAAGGGAAAAGGTTTGTTCAAAAGGTGTGAAAAAGACCTGCCTGGCAGGAATCTTCATTCTGGCCGCACAGATGCTTGCAGCCACCGTACCTATGCTTTTTGAAATAAAAACCACATCATCGGCACTGTTAAGATCAATACCTTTAAGCTGCTGTTCAGCTTCATTTGCAGCCTTGGAAAAAGCTTCGATTATCTGACTTCTGTTTTTTATGATACTTATATCAAAGCTCTTAAATTCAATATTATGTATCTCATAGCCGCTTTGTTTTGCGATACGCCCCGAATAATACAAAAGTGGTCTGTCTGTTCTGTATCCTATTCCCGGAAAGAAAACCGCTATCTTTTTTCCCATTTATTACCCCTGTTTTTTACTTAGCTCTTCTTTAACAATGTTTCCCCTTAAACCCGCATCAATGAAATCGCAGTATCTGCAGAAAGGATAATTATGCCTTCCGTAGCGGACCTTTTCTCTTAATTCCTTATACTTCGGACCGTTCCAGATATCCACGAGCTTTTCCTTTGAAAGATCACCCATGCTTGTGGTCTCAAAATTGTCGCAGCAGCATATACCCATATTACCGTTGGGTTCTATCCAGACATCGGTATAGGGCATTACACAGGTGTGACGAACCTCCTTCGGCTTCTCGTTCTGCCTGTTCGGAGCAGACCCGGCCCTGTTGGTAAGCACTTCTTTTACATATCTCATCTGGATAAGGATATCCACATCCTTATATTTATCCGGATGAGCCTTCACGTGATCATATATTATCTTTATATTCTCGTGAAGCTTCATATCCTCACAGTAATTATTGATGATCAGCTGATTCACATACGGAACTATGCTGTCTACTTTATCGATATCCAGAAGAAGTCCGTTGGTTGACATAAATATGTAGACCTTGGGAAGCTTTTCCCTTGCATATTTATGAAATTCCACTATTCTCTTATCAAGCCAGGGCTCATTGTTTCCGTAAAGAGTCAGCTTGTTGGGATACCCCCATTCTGCAAGCTGATCGATGACCGAATAATAAAGCCCGTCTTCTATCTTTGCAAAAGGCCTTCTCTCCGAAAAACGGTTTGCCGTACAAAAGGCACAATTCGAATTGCAACGGTTTATTGTTTCTATGTTTACCACATCAGGATAAGGTGCCCTCTCCTCGCTCATAAACTGCTCTATGAACTGTCTCTGCTTCTTTTCCCTGAGTGCAAACTGCATGGCAAGATAAGCCTTTGAAGCGAGATGCGGCAGATACTTTCTGGCGTTCCACCCGATTATACCCGCAAAATTCACTATTCTTATTGACATGAATCTTCCTCCCTGTCATTTGTTGTATTATTCAAGCCCTGAGGCTTTATTTTATGGCGTTCAGCTCTTCCGGTGTTCCGAAGGATACGATATCATCCACCATAAATGATCTTACCTTAAGACCCTTTTTTATCATAACATTATAAACACCGCTCATGAAACACTCATTATATGGGCAGTCTTTAACGTATTCTTCACTGTTCCCGATAAACAGTCCTGCCGACCTGAACCCGTAGGCCCCGCAGATCGCCTCATTACTGATGACTTTTTTCTCTGCGGTTTCTATTACATAGCCTTCATCGTTCTTTTTTACATAGCTGTACCGGTCCCTGTCGGAATTGAAGGTCACTAGCGACCCATCGGCATCTATGGAATCCCCCGCATAAAACTCATTAAGTGCAGTGCTTTCGAATTTAAGATCACAGTCACAGAAGATCACCGGTTTATCGTTATCGATGTATTTTGCGCCTTCAAGACAGGTATATACAGCTCCGTTTAAAACCTTCGGAAGATAGTGGATCACGGCTTCAGGAAAATACTCCAGTATCTTTTTGTCCAGATCGAATCTGTCCGCGTGATCCTGTAGGATTACAAATATCATTTTTTCAACATCGATCTTTTTTATTACCGACATTGCAGCCCAATAGAAGAATGGCTTTCCTTTTAAGTCTATCAGCGGCTTCGGGCATTCATATCCTTCTTTTGAAAATCTTGTTCCTGCTCCGCCCATCGGCATAACCAGATTAATTTTCATTTTCAGTGCTCCTTATTTTCTTGTCAAAGACTGTTCTCTGTGTTAAAATACGAAAAGTGTTCGGTTCACCTCAAAGGAGGAGCCGCAATTGCCGGCATGTCGGAATGGCAGACGAGACAGACTCAAAATCTGTTGTCCGCAAGGGCGTGTGGGTTCAAGTCCCACTGCCGGCATTATTTTTATGTCTATTTATTCTTGTTTATTATTCTTGTTTCGTATTTTCCTGTTGCTATGTCGATGTATCTTACGAAGAGGGAGACTTTGTTGTCTTCGTTCAGGTTTTCCCAGACTGCTTTTGTGAAGGTGTCTATATCACCTTTTATATCAACCCTTGTGGGCTCACCTTCGTATGAAGGGAGCGGGTTTTCATCACGGGCATAGGTATGGATGAAATGTCCCTCTCCGGCCTTCGGGTTATCGAAGCTAAAGGTGTATCTTAAGCATTCATCCGGATCAGCGTTATTGCTTTTTAAGATAGAAAGCATATAGCAGCTCTTCCCGTTTTCGACGGTTACAAGCCCTGATATCCTGGGTGTGTAGTTTGGTGCATCCGGCTCAAACTCACGTGTTCTTAAGGACTCCTCGAAGGTTTTTCCCTCGGCCATAAGGTCATATACCGTATCGGTCTGGTCACCGTTTGTAACTATTGTGTTGTTACCCTGAACCCTTACAGGAGCATATATTATAAGTGAAGGGTCTTCCATCTTTGAAGGATCAAAGGCTTCTGTCCTTATGCCCTCTCCCTCTGTCACGAAAACACGGTTTCTGCTGTTAACACTTCTTCCCATAATAAAATATGCGATCACCGCATTCTTCCCATCCTCGCTTTTTCCGAGAACGATCCCTCTTCCGGGATATGTGTTTTCCTTAAGATCCTGTGTAAGTTTTTTTATCTCCATGTGATCCTGATCTCCTTTTCTTGTTGAATATGTCTTTTCCCCGTCTGCAATGCTTAAAGAATAAGCTTTCACCGACTTAGTTAAAAAGACCCTTTAGTTCGTCAAAACAGTCCAGTGTTGCAAAATAATCCGCCAGGGTTTCAGCCCTTCTGATAAGCTTATACGAGCCGTCTTCCTTAAGCATTATCTCAGCACTTCTTAAACGGCCGTTATAGTTATATCCCATAGCGTGACCGTGAGCTCCCGTATCGTGGATAAAGAGGATGTCTCCCATATCGATCTTCGGAAGCTTTCTGTCTACAGCAAACTTATCATTGTTTTCGCAGAGCGAACCCGTTACATCATAGGTTTCAGTCTCAGGTGCGTTTTCCTTTCCGAGCACCGTAATATGATGATAGGCTCCGTACATTGCCGGTCTCATAAGATCAGCCGCACAGGCATCCACACCGATGTATTCCTTATAAATGTGCTTTTCATGAATTGCCCTTGTTACCAGTCCGCCGTAAGGTGCCAGCATAAACCGTCCCATCTCAGTGTAGATCGCAACGTCGTCCATACCTGCCGGAACAAGGATTTCCTCGAATTTCTTTCTGACACCTTCTCCTATTGCATATATATCATTTCCTTCGCCTTCAGGCTGATAATTTACGCCTACACCGCCGGACAGATTTACAAAGGCAATATGAACTCCGGCCTCATCCTTAAGCTCTTTTGCAAGCTCAAAAAGCTGACCCGCAAGCTCGGGATAATAATCATTTGTTACCGTATTGCTGGCAAGGAAAGCATGTATACCGAAGTGCTTTACCCCGTGGGCCTTAAGCTTTTTGAAGGCTTCTAAAATCTGTTCCCTTGTCATACCGTATTTTGCATCATTGGGATTATCCATTATCTGATTTGCAATGGTGTAATAGCCGCCGGGATTATAACGGCAGCACATGGTTTCGGGAAAATCACCCACCTCTTTTTCATAATAATCAATGAGTGTAATATCGTCGAAATTGATGATGCCGTTGATCTTTCTGGCATACTGAAATTCCTCCGCAGGCGTATCATTTGATGAAAACATGATCTCGTCATCCTTAAACCCGCATTCGTGTGCCAGCCTTAATTCTGCCATTGAAGAGCAGTCACAGCCGCAGCCGTACTCCTTTAAAAGCTTTAAGATAAACGGATTGGGTGTCGCCTTTACCGCAAAATATTCCTTAAATCCCTTATTCCAGGAAAATGCCTCTATAACGCTTTTTGCATTTTCCCTGATCCCCTTTTCATCATAAATATGAAAGGGCGTGGGATATTTTGCTGTGATCTCCTCTGCCTTGTCCTTTGTCAGAAACGGTGTTTTTTTCATAATCTCCTCCTTAATACTGAATGTCATTTAACTGTCTTCTATCATTACTGCTAAGTTCCGAGCCACGCACATGCTGCGTGGCTACGGGCCTTTACAACTGACATATGGCACTTTGCCCATCGCTGCAAGCGATTTTTCATGGGCAAAGTGCGTTACAATTCAGTGGTCTGTCAGACCACTGAATTGTAATCTTCTATCTGCCAATCAATTCCCGTAAGCCCGTTGCTTTCCAAAAATTCATTACACTTTTTGAAATGACCGCATCCGAAAAATCCGTTATTTGCCGAAAGCGGACTCGGATGAGGTGCTGTAAGCACCAGCTGCTTAGGATTGTTTAACATCGATCTCTTTTCTTTGGCATTGTTCCCCCACAGAAGGTAGACTACCGGACGATCTTCATCATTAACGGCTTTTATTATCGCATCAGTAAACTGTTCCCAGCCATGGCCTCTATGTGAGTTGGCCGCGCCTCCTCTGACGGTCAGTACCGTGTTTAAAAGTAACACTCCCTGATCTGCCCATTTTTTCAGATACCCGTTATTCGGGATCTTTATTCCAAGCTCTGTATTTAACTCCTTATAGATGTTTTTGAGCGATGGCGGTATCTTTATCCCTTCACGTACGGAAAATGACAGGCCGTGTGCCTGTCCCTCCTCATGGTAGGGATCCTGCCCCAGTATCACCACCTTGACATCCTTTAGAGGTGTCAGATGCATAGCATTAAAAATGTCCCTCGAGGGAGGATATACAACCTTTGAATCGTATTCATCCTTAACGAATTTATACAATTCTTTATAATAAGGTTTATTGAATTCCCCCTGAAGGACAGGAAGCCAGTCATTTTTTATTGATGGCATCTTACGCTTACATTCCTTTCCATCAGATATTCCTTAACTTCTTCTATAGTAAGCTCTTTATAATGAAACAGAGAAGCCGCAAGAGCCGCATCGGCCTTGCCCTCCGTTAACACCTCATAAAAGTGCTCCACGCTTCCCGCTCCGCCGGATGCGATAACGGGTACACCTACACTGTCGGCAATTATTTCGGTAAGCTCTATGTCATAGCCCTGCTTGGTACCGTCGGCATCCATACTGGTTAAAAGGATCTCTCCGGCCCCGGCTTTTACTCCTTTTATGGCCCATTC